>NZ_AMPR02000277.1:0-3245 GCF_000307735.3 Cupriavidus sp. HPC(L)
CCTTCTATCCCGGCACCGTGCATGCCGCCCCGCACGACTGGCTGCAGCTGACCGGCGGCGCCATCGGCGCGGGCCTGCCGCTGGCGGTGGGCGCCGCGGTGGCGGTACCCGACCGGCGCGTGGTCGCGCTGCAAGCCGACGGCTCCGGCATGTACACGGTGCAGTCGCTGTGGACGATGGCGCGCGAACAGCTCGACGTCACCGTGGTGGTGCTGGCCAATCGCAAGTACGCGATCCTGCTGGGCGAACTGGCCGGCGTCGGCGCCAATCCGGGCAAGACCGCGCTGGACATGCTGGACATCGGCAATCCCGATCTCGACTGGGTCAAGCTCGCCGCGGGCATGGGCGTCGAGGGCGCGCGCGCGGTAGACATGGAGAGCTTTGCCGATCTGTTCGCGATGGCGAACAAGCGCAAGGGGCCGTTCTTGATCGAGCTGGTGATTTGAGCTTTTGGGGGCGGGGTTGGTGCGCTGGCCCTCTCCCCGGCCCTCTCCCGCAAGCGGGAGAGGGAGAACACCGTCGGCATGGGAAAGCCCACTGGCTGCCCCCCCCCTCTCCCGCAAGCGGGAGAGGGAGAACGCCGTCGGCATGGGAAAAGCCCGCTGGTCGCTCCCCTCTCCCTCAAGCGGGAGAGGGAGAACACGGTCGGCATGGGAAAAGCCCGCTGGTTGCTCCCCTCTCCCGCTTGCGGGAGAGGGGCCGGGGGAGAGGGCAGGGGTATCCCCCTTCGCGACCGAATAATCCACCCTTCCGGACAAGCGAATTGCCGAAGCGCCGATGACTGCGGCAAGCTGCCCGCGGAAGGCATCGAGCCAGGAGACAGCATGACAACACCGACCACCGCGGCGCAGGCCGATCCCGGGCCGGACCGCGTCTACGCGGCCCTGCTGAACGAAGGGCGCTTTCGCATCCAGCACTGCCGCGACTGCGACCGCCACGTGTTCTATCCGCGCAACCTGTGTCCGCACTGCGGCGGCGAGGCGCTGGACTGGACCGATCCCAAGGGCACCGGCACCGTCTATTCGACCAGCGTCATCCGCCGCAAGCCCGATGCGGGCGGCGACTACAACGTCGCGCTGATCGATCTCGATGAAGGCGTGCGCATGATGAGCCGGGTCGAAGTTGTGGCACCGCAGGCGGTGCGCATCGGCATGCGCGTCAGGGCGCGCGTCGCGCCGGCCGCCGGCGACGGCGTTCCCGCCATGGTGGTGTTCGATCCGATGGAGGGCTGACGCGATGCCAGCACAATCGTTGCGCGGTGGCGTCGCCATCGTCGGCGTGGGACAGGCCGGACTCGGCGAAGCCCACGGCAAGACCGAAATGGAAATCCTGGTGGAGGCGGCCAAGGCCGCCGTCAAGGATGCCGGCATGTCGATGCGCGAGATCGACGGCATCGCCACCGCCAGCGTCGGCGCCACCATGTGGGTGATGCCGGTCGCCGAATACCTGGGTATCCATCCGAAGTTCGTCGACAGCACGATGATCGGCGGCTCCAGCTTCGTCGCCCATATGTTGCCCGCGATGCTGGCGCTCGAAGCCGGCATCTGCGACGCGGTGCTGGTCTGCTACGGCAGCAACCAGCGCACCTCGACCGTCGGCCGCGCCGGCATCGCCAAGGTGCGCTCGGTGCTGGACCCGCAGCCTTACGAGAACCCCTACCAGCCGATGCAGCCGATCACCTCGTACGCCTTGGCGGCCGCGCGGCACATGCACCAGTACGGCACCACGCGCGAGCACCTGGCCGAGGTAGCGGTGGCCGCGCGCAAATGGGCACAACTCAATCCCGATGCGCTGATGCGCGATCCCCTGAGCATCGACGACGTGCTGAACGCCCGCATGGTGTCGGACCCGCTGTCGGTGCGCGACTGCTGCCTGGTCACCGACGGCGCCGGCGCCTATGTGATGGTGCGCGCCGAACGCGCCAAGGACCTGGCCAGGCCGCCGGTCTATGTGCTCGGCAACGCCACCGCAACCTGGCATCGGCAGATCTCGAGCATGCCGGATCTGACGGTCACCGCCGCGAAGGAATCGGGTGAACGAGCCTTCGCGATGGCGGGCGTCAAACCGGCGGACGTCGACGTGCTCGAGCTGTACGACGCCTTCACGATCAACACGCTGCTGTTCCTCGAAGACCTCGGCTTCTGCGCCAAGGGCGAGGGCGGGCCCTTCGTCAGCGGCGGCGCCATCGCGCCCGGTGGAAGGCTGCCGGTCAATACCAACGGCGGCGGGCTGTCGTGCGTGCATCCCGGCATGTACGGCATGTTCATCACGATCGAGGCGGTGCGGCAGTTGCGCGGCGAATGCGGCGAGCGGCAGGTGGACGGTGCAGAGATTGCACTGGTGCACGGCAACGGCGGCACCTTGTCGAGCCAGTCGACCGCGATCCTGGGAACGGCCGCGACGCTATAGCCGGCTCGGCGTTCGAACCGGTGCTGCGACGGCATGCCGCAGCAAGCGAAAGCAATGCGGCCGAACGCTTAACGCGTTCGCCCGCATTTTTTCATTTGGCGAAACCAGCCGAGGTGAAGTCGCGCGAACTCGGCAATCCGGGTCAACGATGGCGCCGCGCCGCTCGTCTAGAGAGGGCGATGGCGATTCGCGGGCCGGTCAGGTGTAGTCCACCGGCCAGGGGATCGTCCGCGAGTGTTCTTCTCCTGCGAGCCTGCCCGCCCCATGACGCTGCCCACCTGCCCGATGCCCTCGTTCCTTCCCGCGACGCCGCATATCGGTGACCCGCGATCCCGCGCCTGCCAGCCGCCGCTGCGGCCGCGCGATGCCGCGCAGGTGGTGCGCACCGCGGCCAGGCTGTTTCTCGGCGAAGGCAGCATCGATGTCACGCTGGCAGCGGATGCCGGCGGCCGCCTGCGCTCGGTGTTCGCCGATATCGGGCGCGAATACCGCCTCCGACTGCGCGGCTGCGACCGGTCGATCGATCCCGACGCCGCCTGCGCCGCGCTCGAACTGGAGATGGGCGTCAAGGTGCTGATCCGCCTGAGCGATTGCCTCAGCGCCCTGTTCGATCCGCATGGTGCCGTGCAGGACCGCGTGCCGCACGACGATGTCGCCAGGCGCGCCGCGCTGATCGAGTGCGCGGCGGCGATCGCCGACGAGGCGCTGGTCTGCCGCGACGAGCGCGCCGTCAATGCGGGCGCCGCGCCGGTGCAGCGCCGCCTGACGATTTCCGCGGGCACAGGCGGCGAGATCCGCCTGCACAAGTTCACGCGCTGGCAACGGCCATCGGATCC
>NZ_AMPR02000276.1:0-3327 GCF_000307735.3 Cupriavidus sp. HPC(L)
GGCGCGCGACGACGCGGCGCCGGCCAATGCGGCATCGGCCAATGCCCCGTCGGCCAGTTGAGCCCGCGCCCTCGAACCGTCTTACCCACCGATCCGATTCGCACCGCTTTCCTTGCCATGCAGACACCCAACCCTACCCTGCCCCCGGATCGCGCGGCGCTGCTCGCCACGCTGGAGCGCGAGCGCCGCTGGGACGTGATCGTGATCGGGGGCGGCGCGACCGGACTCGGCACCGCGGTCGATGCCGCCTCGCGCGGCTACCGCACGCTGCTGCTGGAGGCCGCCGACTTCGCCAAGGGCACCTCGAGCAAGGCCACCAAGCTGGTGCACGGCGGCGTGCGTTACCTGGCCCAGGGCAATATCGGGCTGGTGCGCGAGGCGCTGCAGGAGCGCGGCATGCTGGCCCGCAACGCGCCGCACCTGGTGTGGCCGCTGGGCTTCGTGGTGCCCGCCTATCAGCTGTTCGACCAGCCCTTCTACGGCATCGGCCTGAAGGTCTACGACATGCTGGCCGGCAGCCGCAACCTGATGGACAGCCGCTGGCTCAACCACCAGCAGGCACTGGACGCGGCGCCGACGCTGGCCGAGCATGTCGGCGGCCGGCCGCTGCGCGGCGCGAACCTGTATTTCGACGGCCAGTTCGACGACGCGCGCCTCGCGATCGCGCTGATGCGCACGCTGTTCGATCTGGGCGGTGTCGCGCTGAACTATGCCCGCGTGACCGGTCTCGTGATGCAGGCGGGCCTGGTCGGCGGCGTCACGGTGCGCGACGAGCTCGGCGATGCCGAACTGACGCTGCATGCCGAATGCGTGATCAATGCCACCGGCGTCTGGGTCGACGCGGTAAGGCGCATGGAGGACGAGCGCGCGCAGATGATGGTCGCGCCCAGCCAGGGCGTACACCTGACGCTGCCGCGCAGCTTCCTGCCCGGCGATCGCGCGATCCTGGTGCCCAAGACCGACGACGGCCGCGTGCTCTTCCTGGTACCCTGGAACGGCCATACGATCGTCGGCACCACCGACACGCCGCGCCGTGACCTGCCGCTGGAGCCGCGCGCCGAGGACGACGACGTCGACTTCATCCTGGAGACCGCCGCGCGCTATCTGTCGCGCGATCCCACCCGCGACGATGTCACCAGCGTCTGGGCCGGCTTGCGCCCGCTGGTCAAGGCGACCGGCGAAAACTCGACCGCCTCGCTGTCGCGCGAGCACACGATCGTGGTCTCGAAGGCGGGCCTGATCACCGTGACCGGCGGCAAATGGACCACCTACCGCAAGATGGCCGAGGATGTCATCGACACCGCGATTCGGCGCCAGATGCTGCGCGCCGCGCCCTGCGTGACCGCCGACCTGCCGCTGCATGGCGCGGGCGCATGGGCCGGCCAGCAGGCCAACCTGAACGCGCCGGACCGCTACTATGGCGGCGATCTGGGCCTGCTGCGCAGCCTGCCCGGCGCGGACAACGTCATCGCGCCCGAATCCGGCCTGACCGAGGCCCATGTCCGTTTCGCCGCCCGCTATGAACTGGCGCGCAAGGTCGAGGACGTGGTCGCGCGCCGCAATCGCCTGCTGTTCCTCGACGCGCGCGCGGCCGACGCGGTGGCTCCGCGCGTGGCCGCGATCCTCGCGGAAGAACTGGGCCACGACGCCGCCTGGCAACAAGCGGAGGTGGACAGCCTGCGCGGCCTCGCGGCGAGCTATCGTCTCGATGCCGGCGCGGGACGGTGAGCGTCATGCGCGGGCGCGCCTCCTGATCGATTGCCCCTGGACCGTCTCCCCCGCAGGAACCCACCGACATGGCCAAGCCCCTCCCCTTTCGCCGCGCCGCGCTGATGGCCTGGGCCGCGCTGCTCGCGGCCGCCTCGTTCACCGCGCCCGCACAGGCCCGCCCCGGCATCGACGGCGTGCGCTTCGACCCACCGATCACCGTGCATTACCGCTGCGACGACGACAAACGGCTGACCGCACGCTATTTCAACAGTGCCGACAACCAGATCGCGATCCTGCGGCTCGACGGCAAGCCGCTGCTGTTCGTCACCGTCCTCAGCGCGTCCGGGGCACGCTACGCGCATGGCCAGCACGTCTGGTGGACCAAGGGCGACGAGGCCATGCTGCAGGACGCCACGCAGGGCGAAAACGCGCCCCCGGTCTACGCGAACTGCCGCGCGCAACGATAGGCGCGCCGCGCCAGTCCGCGAGGGATTGGTGAATGGTGGGCGGGACCATGGTGTCCGAGCGATAATGCGGGTCATCGAATCAGGGAGAACACCATGGACGAGATAGACGATCTGTCCGATCTGCCGATGCCCCGCTTCATCTGGGGCTTCGCCATCGCCACCGGCAAGGGGGGCGAAGTGATGCACGACGAATTCGAGTATCTGACCCATACCCGCAGCCCGCGCTTCACCTGCCGCGTGGTCGAGCTGGAGGACATGCCGACCGAGAGCGACGACTCCGACATCGACGGCCGCATCGTCCACTACGACGATCCCGCGCGCCTGTTCTACATCACCGATGCAGGCATGGCGCTGGTCAATTTCGAGCTGTTCGACAAGCTGCCGGACCGCCAGAAGCTGAAGAAGGTCTGCGACGAGGCCATCCGCAACTGGATGATCCGGCGCGACTTCCTCGACAGCGAGGACGACGAGGATTGAGCGGGCACGGTGCGCATTGATGCAGCGCACCGATATGCAGCGCCCATGCGGGCAGCCCGTCGGACAGCCGGTCGGCCCAGTCCTACAAGCCTAGCGGAGGGGTCCCGACAGTAGGCCCCGGCCGCGCTCCCTATAGTGAAGCCATGGAGTTCACGACAAGGAGCGAAACCATGCCTTATATCCTCGCCTGGTTGCTGGGTGTACCCGCCTTCGTGCTGGTCCTGATCTGGCTGTTCGCGCACTGATCCCCGGGCATGGCCGGCGGCTTCCGCGACGGTCCGCGCGACCCTCTCGCCGTCGGCCACGCCCCAATGTGGCAACGATCCAACGTCCGCCCCCAAGGCGGACGTTTTTGTTGCGCCCGCGGTCTGCGCGAGCGGACGGCGTGCGACATTGGTGTAGACTCCGCCCGACAAGGCGCATCGTATTGCACAGAGCGCCGCCCCCGCCGCAGCTACCGAGGGGAACCTGGCCAGACGGACGCACAGCGGGCGTTCACCGTTTATTTGGCATTGATGACGAGGATCGATTCGACTGTCGCCACGCCGCGCCGGCGTGGCGCCATGCTGACCACGGCATGGCTTCTGGCCGCGATGGCATTGCCGCCGGCCCACTCCCAACCCGCCTCCCCCAATCCTGCAGTCGAAGGTCCGAGCAGCAATGGCGGCGCCAC
>NZ_AMPR02000275.1:0-3329 GCF_000307735.3 Cupriavidus sp. HPC(L)
CAGGCGGGTACCGCGGGCGCGAGCGAACCGGAACAGCCGGCGCAGTCCGGCACGGGCTCCGCGAAGCCGACGGCCAAGGGCCGCACCAGGACGGCGGCGAAGGCCGCGGGCAGCAGGGCGGCACGCGCGGCAAACGACGGCACCACGGGCGGGACAGGCCGCGGCGCGAAGGCCGGCGCGAATGCCGGCACGAATGCCGGCACGAATGGCGCCACCAATGCCGCCACCAACGGCGCCACCAATGGCCCCTCGAATGGCCCCTCGAATGGCGCGGCGCCGGCCGGCAAGAGCGCGAAGCCCGCGCGCCGTGGCAAGGCCAACAACGGACACTGACACCCGGAGGCGCCTTGGCAGCGAGCAAGACCACCGCGGTGATCCTGATGGGCGGCGGCGCGCGCGCCGCCTACCAGGCCGGCGTGCTGCGCGGCATCGCACGCATCGCCGCCCGCCATGGCGTGGGGACGCACAATCCCTTCGACGTGGTCTGCGGCACCTCGGCCGGCGCGATCAACGGCGCGGGCCTGGCAATCGATGCCGGCGACTTCGATCGCGCCACCGAAACGCTGGCCGCGCTGTGGTCCAGCATCCATGCCGAGGACGTCTACCGCACCGACGTGCTGCGCGTCGGCATCTCGGGCGCGCGCTGGCTGTCGGCGCTGGCGGTCGGCTGGGCGCTGCAGCACGCGCCGCGCGCGCTGTTCGACAACAAGCCGCTGGACAGCCTGCTCAGCGAACTGTTCGATCCCGAGCGCGTGCAGGCCAGCCTCGACGCCGGACACCTGCAGGCGCTGGCCATCACCGCGCTGTCGTATTCGACCGGCCGGCACGTGACCTTCTACCAGTCGCACCGCCGCATCCAGCCCTGGCGCCGCAGCCAGCGCCTGGCGGTGGAGGCGCGCATCGGCGTCGACCATCTGCTGGCCTCGTCGTCGATCCCCTTCCTGTTTCCCGCCACGCCGCTGGAGCTCGACGGCCATCACGAGTGGTTCGGCGATGGCACCATGCGGCAGATGTCGCCGCTGTCCCCGGCGATCCACCTCGGCGCCTCGCGCATCCTGGCCATCGGCGCGGCCTCGGCCCCGCGCGCCGGCTGGTACGACACCGTGCCGGCGGGCGGCTATCCGTCGCTGGCGCAGGTCGGCGGCCAGGCGCTGGCCAGCATCTTCCTGGACGGCCTGTCGACCGACCTCGAGCGGCTGCAGCACATCAACACGCTGCTCTCGCGCATGCCCGAGATCGCCAACGATCGCGAAGGGTGGCGGCCGGTGCAGGTGATGACGATCGCGCCGAGCGAGCCGATCGAGGCGCTGGCGATCGAACACGTCAAGCGGCTGCCCCGCACCGTGCGCGCGCTGCTGGCCCCGCTGGGCGGCACCGAGGCGAAAGGCGCGGCATTTGCTAGCTACCTGCTGTTCGAGCCCGAGTTCACGCAGGCGCTGATCGCACTCGGCGAGCGCGATGCGCAGGCGCAGGGCGACGAACTGGCCGCTTTCCTCTATGGCGTGATCCCAGGCACGCCGGCCGCGAGCAGCGCGCCGGCGATCAGCGAGGCAGGCTCCCCGCCCGCCTCGGCGCTGGCCTGACGCCGTTTTCGCGGTTTTCACAGTGGCGACAGCTGACTGTGGCAGGCTGCTGCCCGGTCCGCCATTGGGAGGCGGCATCGAACCGGTCGCACGGCAACTTGCGAACGGCCAGCAAAAGGTCTATAGGAATGATTCGCATCTGGTAGAATCTGCCCGTAATTTCAAAGGCTTACCATGCTCTACCCCGAACTGTTCAAATCGCTGGAAGCGGTCCGATGGCATATGGACAAGGACATCCCCTGGGATTCCTTCGATGCCAGCCTGCTGACGGACGATCAGGCGAAAACCATCCGCATGAATGCGATCACCGAGTGGTCCGCCCTGCCGGCCACCGAAATGTTCCTGCGCGACAACCGCCACGACTCCGACTTTTCGGCGTTCATGAGCGTGTGGTTCTTTGAGGAGCAGAAGCATTCGCTGGTGCTGATGGAGTACCTGCGCCGCTTCCGCCCGGATCTGGTTCCCACCGAGGAAGAACTGCACGCCGTGCGCTTCGAATTCGATCCGGCGCCGCCGCTCGAAACGCTGATGCTGCATTTCTGCGGCGAAATCCGCCTGAACCACTGGTATCGCCGTGCCGCCGAATGGCACACCGAGCCGGTGATCAAGCATATCTACCGCACGCTGTCGCAGGACGAGGCGCGCCATGGCGGCGCCTACCTGCGCTACATGAAGAAGTACCTGAACCAGTTCGGCGACAACGCGCGCTCGGCCTTCGCCAAGATCGGCGTGCTGATGGCGTCGGCGCGCCGCACCGAGAAGCCGCTGCACCCGACCAACCTGCACGTCAACAAGGCGCTGTTCCCGAACGACACCGTGCAGTCGCGCCTGCCCGACCCGGACTGGCTCGAGCACTGGCTGGACAAGCAGATCCGCTTCGACGAAGGCTGGGAGAAGAAGGTCATCGAACGCATCCTGCACAACATGTCGCTGCTGTTCGAGCGCACCTTCGAGACCGTGCAGGACCTGAACCGCTATCGCAAGGAACTGAACGCGCGGCTGCAGGCCAATGGCGGCACCACCGCCGCCGAAGCCTGACGCCGGCGCCGTCCTTGCGATGACGCTGTCCCCTCCGGCCTTCGAGGCCAAGCTCGCCTCGACCGACGATCCCCAGGCGCTGCAACGGCGCCTGGCGGCCTTGCCGCGCCCGATGGTGTTTACCAACGGCGTGTTCGACATCCTGCATCGCGGCCATGCCACCTATCTGGCCCAGGCGCGCCAGCTTGGCGCCTGCCTGGTGGTCGGCGTCAACAGCGATGCCTCGGTGCGGATGCTGGGCAAGGGCGACGACCGCCCGCTCAATGGCGAGGCCGACCGCATGGCGCTGCTGGCCGCGCTCGAATCGGTCGACCTGGTGCTGATGTTCGGCGAGAAGACGCCGGTCGAGCTGATCCGGCTGGTACGCCCCGACATCTACGTCAAGGGCGGCGACTACGACATCGATACGCTCGAAGAGACCCGGCTGGTGCGCGGCTGGGGCGGCCAGGCCCACGCGATCCCCTTCCTGCACGACCGCTCGACCACCAAGCTGCTGCACAAGGTCCGGCAAGGCGGCTGAGGCCGCCCGCTGCCCTTCTCACGCCCAATGAGCGGCGTGGGCCTTCAAGTCGCGGGCTGCTGCGCGGCCATCACCGACAAACCCAGCAACACCAGGTTCTCGTGCCGCTCGAACGGCAGCGTCAGCGCGCCCGCCAGCGCCTCGCGCGCGCCGCCCGACAGCAGGCAGCGGGCCGGACCGCGCCGCGT
>NZ_AMPR02000274.1:0-3406 GCF_000307735.3 Cupriavidus sp. HPC(L)
GACTATGTGATCGGTATCGCCCGCAGCGGCGCGATGGACGAACCGGCCGTGCTGGCCGCTGCTGTGGCTGCTGCCGGTGCACGGCGTCGCGATCGCGCTCGATGCGCGCGCCTGGCAGGGGCTGCTGCGCGCCGCGGCGCCCATGGCCCGTCCCGGCATGCTGTTCCTGTGGTGGGTCGCCAGCGTGCGCGAGGCCGTCAACCGGCTGCTGCCGACGGCCAATGTCGGCGGCGAGCTGGCCGGCATCCGGCTGGGCAGGCTGCAGGTCGGCGACACCAGCGCGGTCACCGCCAGCGTGGTCGTCGAGGTCATGGTCACGCTGTTTTCGCAGTACCTGTACTGCGTGATCGGCGTGCTGTTGCTGATCGCCGCGATCCCCGGCGGCCATCAGGAACAGCGCGCGCTGACGATCGGCGGCGGGCTGCTGCTGTCGCTGCCGTTGCCTGTCGCGTTTGCGCTGGCGCTACGGCATGGCGCGCTGTTCGCGCGGCTCGAACGGCTGGCGCGGCGCCTGCTGGGCGAGGAACACCGGATGGTCGATGCGATCGCCGGCGCCGACCTCGGCGCCGGCCTGGACCAGCGCATCCGCGCGCTGCTGGGACGCCTGCGCACGCCGGTCGCCGCCGCGGTCTGGCAGCTGCTGGGGCTGACCGCCGGCACCGTCGAGACCTGGTTCGCGCTGCGGCTGCTCGGCCATCCGGTGTCGTTCGGCGAGGCGCTGGCGATCGAGTCGTTGACGATGGCCGCGCGCAATATGGCCTTCTTCGTGCCGGGCGGGCTCGGCGTGCAGGAGGCGGTGGTGATGCTGCTCGGACAGCTGCTGGGCATCGACGCGCAGACCGCGCTGTCGCTGGCGCTGGTGCGGCGCGCGCGCGAGGTGCTGTATGGCGTGCCGGCGCTGCTGTCGTGGCAGTGGTTCGAGGTGCGCCGCTGGCGCGACCGGCATGGCAAGCCCGGCTCGGCCGCACGGGGCCGTCCGCGATGAGGCGCCGCGCTTCAGCGGCTGCCGGCCTGGCGCGCGTTGTGGTCGGTCAGGTAGCGGATCAGTCCGTCGATGCCGTCACGCTCGACGATGTCGGCGAACTGGCGGCGATAGACCTCGATCAGCCACGCGCCCATCATGTTGATGTCGTAGATCTTCCAGCCGTCGATGCCGCGCCGCAGCCGATAGTCGATCTGGTTCTCGTCGCCGGCGGTGATCACGCGGGTGCGCACCACCACGTCGTCGGCATTGGCGCCGGCCTGCGCCGGCGTATAGCGGAACTCGACGTTCTGGCCGCGCAGCTGCGACAGCGACAGCGCATAGGTGTGGACCAGCAGCGTGCGGAACTGCTCGACCAGCTGCTGCTGCTGCACCGGATTGGCGGTACGCCAGGCGGGACCGAGCGCCAGCCGCGTGGTGCGCGCGAAATCGGTGTACGGAAGGAACTGGCGCCGCACCACGGCCACGACGCTGGCCTGGTCGCCGGCGCTGGCCGCGCGATCGGATCGCACCGCGGCGATCACGCCCTCGACGGCGGTGCGGACCTGGCGGTCGGGCGCGGCCCGCTCGGCGGCGTTGGCAGGCAGCGAACAGATCAGCGCGGGCACCGCGATGGCCAGCGCGGAAATCGGCGAATGGGGACGGATATGGAACATGATCGGCAATCCGGCTGCATGGCAAGGCGAGCGATCGAGTATAGCCCCGCGGCGGAGGCCGTTGCAGCGCCGGCTGGCAAGGCCTTGCCGACATGCTGACCGCGGCCATCACCCGCCTGGTGATGCTGGCGACGGCGCGCGCCTGGCTGACCATCGCGCTGGCGGCCGTGGTCTGCGCCGGCAGCGGCTGGTACGCGGCGCGGCACTTCGCGATCAATACCGATATCGGCCGGCTGCTCGATCTCGACGCGCCCTGGGCGCGCTACGATGCCGCGCTGAACCAGGCCTTCCCCGACCGCGATCGCCTGATCCTGGCGGTCGTGCAGGCACCGGTCCCCGAGCTGGCCGAGGCCGCCGCCGATGCGCTGGCGCAGTCCTTGCGCGAACAGCCGTCGCACTTCGAGGCGGTGCGCCAGCCCGGCGGCGGCGCCTTCTTCGCGCGCAACGGCCTGCTGTTCGTCGATACGCCGGCGCTGGCCCGGCTCACGCGCGACCTGACCGATGCGCGCCCGCTGCTGAACGCGCTGGCGCGCGATCCGAGCCTGCGCGGGCTGGCCGATACGCTGTCGGTCTCGCTCGGCCTGCCGCTGCAGATGGGCCAGGTCACGCTGGCACAGATGGCGCCGCTGCTCGCGCGCAGTGCGATGACGCTGGAGCAGGTGCTGGCGGGCCGGCCGGCAGCGCTGTCCTGGCGCACGCTGGCCGACCCGATGCCCGCGGCCGGACCGGCGCTGGCCTTCGTCGCGGTCAGCCCCGTACTCGATTACGGCGACCTGCAGGCCGGCGCCGATGCCTCGGCCGCGATCCGCGCCAGCGCGGCGCAGCTGCAACTGGCGCAGCGCTACGCGGCCGAGGTGCGGCTGACCGGGCCGCAGGCGCTGGCCGACGACGAGTTCGCCTCGGTGGCCGACGGCGCCGCGCTGAACGGCGCGGTGACGGTGCTGGTGGTGATCCTGATCCTGTGGCTGGCGCTGCGTTCGGCGCGGCTGATCGTCGCCGTGCTGCTGAGCCTGGTCGCGGGCCTGGCCGTCACCGCCGCGCTCGGCCTGGCGATGGTCGGCGCGCTCAACATGATCTCGGTCGCGTTCGCCGTACTGTTCGTCGGCCTCGGCGTGGACTTCGGCATCCAGTTCGGCGTGCGCTACCGGGCGGAGCGCCACGATCGCGACCATATCGTGACGGCGCTGGCCCATACCGCGCAGGCGCTGGCGATTCCGCTGTCGCTGGCGGCGGCGGCCACGGCCGCGGCCTTCTTCGCCTTCCTGCCGACCGACTATCGCGGCGTGGCAGAGCTGGGGCTGATCGCCGGCGTCGGCATGTTCGTCGCGTTCTTCACCACGGTCACGCTGCTGCCGGCGCTGATCCGCGTGCTGCAGCCCAATGGCGAGACGGTCGCGCCGGGCATCCGCTGGCTCGCGCCCGCCGACGACTTCTTCGAGCACCATCGCAAGCCGGTGCTGTGGGTCACCTGCGGCGTCATCGTGGCCGCCTCGCCGCTGCTGACGCAGCTGCGCTTCGACTTCGATCCGCTGAACCTGAAGGACCCCGCCTCCGAATCGATGGCGACGCTGCGGGCGCTGAAGGACGCGCCGCAGGCGGGCACCGAGGATGTCAGCGTGCTGGCGCCGTCGCTGCAGCAGGCGCGTGCGCTGGCGGCGCGGCTGGGGGCGCGGCCCGAGGTGGCGCGCGTCACCACGCTCGACAGCTTCGTGCCGGCCGATCAGGACGCGAAGCTGCCGTTGATCGCATCGGCCGCGCAGGCGCTGCT
>NZ_AMPR02000273.1:0-3476 GCF_000307735.3 Cupriavidus sp. HPC(L)
ATCGCCGCCGCCCTGCCTCGCCCGGCCGCGGCGCAGCCTGCCTGGCCGAGCCAGCCGGTACGCTGGGTCGTGCCCTATCCGGCCGGCGGCGGCACCGACGTGGTGGCGCGCACGCTGGCCCAGGGGATCTCGCCCGCGCTGGGCAAGCAGGTGGTGATCGACAACCGGCCGGGCGCGGCCACGATCGTCGGCGCCGACACCGTCGCGCACAGCAAGCCGGACGGCTACACGATCCTGACCGCCGACACCGCGACGCTGGCCGCCAACCCGTCGCTGTACCGCAAGCTGCCGTACGACCCCGCCAGGGACTTCGTCCATGTCGGCATGATCGCCCGCTTCCCGCTGATCCTGGTCGCCAATCCGAACTTCCCGGCGCGCACGCTGAAGGAGGCGGTCGACTACGCGCGCAAGAACCCGGACAAGGTCAATTTCGCCTCGCCGGGCGCCGGCAGCCCGCACCACCTGGCGATGGAGCTGTTCATGGAGCAGACCGGCATCCGCATGACCCACGTGCCGTACAAGGGCGCGGCGCCCGCCGTGCAGGATCTGCTGGCCGGCCAGGTGGACCTGATGTTCCTCGATCTGGCGGCCGGCCAGCAGAACGTGCTCGGCGGCAAGCTGCGCGCGCTCGGCAGCGCGACGCCGAAGCACCTGGCCGCGCTGCCGCAGGTGCCGACGGTGGCCGAGGGCGGTGTCGCCGGCTTCGAGGCCTATGCCTGGCAGGGCGTGGTCGCGCCGGCCGGCACGCCGCAGCCGGTGGTCAGCCGGCTGAACGCCGAGCTCGTCAAGGCGCTGAAGCAGCCCGAGGTCCAGAAGCGCTTCGAGGGCATCGGCGTCGAGCCGGTCTCCAGCACGCCCGACGAGTTCGCGCAGTATGCGCGCGGCGAGGCCGAGCGCTGGGGCAAATTGATCAAGGCCAAGGGCATCACGGTAGACTGACGGCCTCGCGGCGGCCGGCACAGCCGGCGCCATCCCCCATCCGGACGCCGGCGCCATGCCGGCGTCGTTCTTGATGCAGGAATCCCGATGAAACTGGCCACCCTGAAGGACGGCTCGCGCGACGGACAGCTCGTGGTCGTGTCGCGCGACCTGAAGACCGCGCACTATGCCACCGACATCGCCGGCAAGCTGCAGACCGCACTGGACGACTGGCACTTCCTCGCGCCGCAGCTGCAGGATCTGTACGACGCGCTGAACGCCGGCCGCGCCCGGCATCCGTTCGCATTCGATCCGCGCCAATGCATGGCACCGCTGCCGCGCGCCTACCAGTGGGCCGACGGCTCCGCCTACGTCAATCACGTCGAGCTGGTGCGCCGCGCGCGTGGCGCCGAGATGCCGCCGGAGTTCTGGACCGACCCGCTGATGTACCAGGGCGGCGCCGACGATCTGCTCGGCCCCTGCGACGACATCGTCTGCGCCAGCGAGGCCTGGGGCATCGACTTCGAGGCCGAGGTCGCGGTGATCACCGGCGACGTACGCATGGGCGCCACGCCCGAGCAGGCGGCCGAGGGCATCCGGCTGCTGGTGCTGGCCAACGACGTGTCGCTGCGCAACCTGATCCCGGCCGAACTGGCCAAGGGCTTCGGCTTCTTCCAGAGCAAGCCGGCCACCGCGTTCTCGCCGGTCGCGGTGACGCCCGACGAGCTGGGCGACGCCTGGCGCGAACGCAAGGTCCATCTGCCGCTGACGGTCTGGTGGAACAGCAGGAAGGTCGGCTGGCCCGACTGCGGCACCGACATGGTGTTCGATTTCGGCCAGCTGATCGCCCACATCTGCAAGACGCGCAATGTGCGGGCCGGCAGTATCGTCGGCTCGGGCACGATCTCCAACGTCGACCGCAGCAAGGGCTACTGCTGCATCGCCGAGAAGCGCACGCTGGAGACGATCGAGAGCGGCGCGCCGGTGACGCCCTTCATGCAGTACGGCGACGCGGTCAAGATCGAGATGTTCGACGCCCAGGGCCGCTCGATCTTCGGCGCGATCGACCAGGTGGTGGCGGCGCCGGCCTGAGCGCGGGCTCGGAAGCTGGCGCCAGCTGGCGGCAGCTGGCGGCAGCTGGCGGCTGAACGCCGCGGCGATCAGCCTATAATTCCCCGACCGCCCGGTTGGGGAATTCGCGCAGGCCTTCAGTGGGCGGCGATTTTCTCCCTGCCGGGTGCGCGCGGCGGCTTGCCGCGCCTTCCTCCACCCGCCAGGAGCCCACCCGCGATGTCCACCACCCCAGCCGCCACCCCAGCCGCCGATCCAGCCACTGATCCAGCCACTACCGGCACCGCCCCTTCCTCGCGCTACGACCGCTATCAGGCGCTGACGCTGCGCCAGCACGGCCCCATTCTCGAAATCGTGATGGGCGCGCAGCAATCGGCCAACCGCAAGCTGGCCACCGCCGACGCCAACATGCATCGCGAGCTGGCCGAGATCTGGCGCGATGTGTCGGCCGATCCCGAGATCCGGGTCGCGCTGATCCGCGGCGAGGGCAAGGGCTTCTCGGCCGGCGGCGACCTGGCGCTGGTCGAGGACATGGCCAACGATTTCGAGACCCGCTCGCGCGTCTGGCACGAGGCGCGCGACCTCGTCTACAACGTGATCAATTGCGACAAGCCGGTGGTCTCGGCGATGCACGGTCCCGCGGTCGGCGCGGGTTTGGTCGCCGGCCTGCTGGCCGATATCTCGATCGCGGCGCGCACCGCGCGCATCGTCGACGGCCATACGCGGCTGGGCGTTGCCGCAGGCGACCACGCCGCGATCGTCTGGCCGTTGCTGTGCGGCATGGCGAAGGCCAAGTACTATCTGATGCTGTGCGAGTCGGTCAGCGGCGAGGAAGCCGAGCGCATCGGCCTGGTCTCGCTGGCGGTCGACGAGAGCGAGCTGGTGGCCAAGGCCTTCGAGATCGCCAACCGGCTCGCCGAAGGATCGCAGAGCGCGATCCGCTGGACCAAGTACGCGCTGAACAACTGGCTGCGCATGGCCGGGCCCGCCTTCGATACCTCGCTGGCGCTCGAGTTCATGGGCTTCGCCGGACCCGATGTCCGCGAAGGCGTGGCCAGCCTGCGCGAGAAACGGCCGCCGCGCTTCGGCGCGTAAGCCGGAGCGTGCAGCCGGACAGTCAGCGCGCCACCCAATGACGATGGCCCCACCGCGGAGCACAGACCATGTTTGGACAGATACCCGATTTCAACGACGGCTTCGAATTTCTGCGCAAGATGTGGGGCAACGCGGCGGGCATGCCGACCGGGCTGATGCCGGGCCTGCAGGCGATGACGCCGCCGATGGATCTGGACGAGGTCGACAAGCGCATCCATGACCTGAAGGCGGTGGAAAGCTGGCTGCAGCTGAACGCGAACCTGCTGCGGACCACGATCCAGGGGCTCGAGGTCCAGCGCGCGACGCTGGTCGCGCTGAAGACGGTCGGCGAGGCGCTGTCGCCCGAAGCGCTGCAAAGCGCGATGGAAAACGTCGCGCGCGCGGCCAACGCC
>NZ_AMPR02000272.1:0-3490 GCF_000307735.3 Cupriavidus sp. HPC(L)
ATCCGGCCGACTACCCGCAGATGATCGCGCGCGCCCAGCGCGAAGGCATGGTCACGGTCTATGCGTCGACCGACGAGGACGTCGCGCGGCCGCTGCTCAATGCCTTCGAGGCGCGCTTTCCCGGCGTCAAGGTCGCCTATCGCGACCTGAACACGATCGAGCTGAACCAGCGTTTCCTCGCCGAGTCCGCGCAGCCGGTCCGCGCCGATCACGCCGACGTGCTGTGGAGCACCGCGATGGACCTGCAGATCAAGCTGGTCAACGACGGCCACGCACTGCACTACGCCTCGCCCGAGCGCGCGGGGCTGCCCGGCTGGGCGAGCTGGCGCGAGGAGGCCTGGGGCACCACCTTCGAGCCGGCGGTGATCGTCTACAACCGCCGCCATTTCGACGGCATGCCGGTGCCGCGCAGCCGCAGCGCGCTGGCGCGGCTGCTGCAGGACAACGCAGCGCGCTGGCGCGGGCGCGTGGTCACCTACGACATCGAGCGCTCGGGCGTCGGCTATCTGCTGGCCCAGCAGGATGCGCGCATGGGCGGCGAGTTCTGGTATCTGGCGCAGGCGCTGGGACGCGCCGGCGTGCGGCTGTCGGCGTCGACCGCGGACATGGTCGAATCGGTCGCCAGCGGCGAACTGGTGCTGGCCTACAATCTGCTGGGCTCGTACGCGCTGTCGCTGATGGAGCGCGGCGCGGCGATCGGCGTGGTGGCGCCGAGCGACTACACGCTGGTGATGTCGCGCGTCGCCTTTATCGCGCGCCGGGCGCCGCATCCGTGGGCCGCGCGGCTATGGCTGGATTTCCTGCTGTCGCGCGAGGGGCAGGCGTTGCTGGCGCGTTCGGCGTCGCGGCTCTATACGATCCGCACCGATACGAAGAGCGGCCATACCGCGACGGCGCTGGCCGAGCGGCTGGGCTACGCGTTCAAGCCGATCAGCGTCGGGCCGGGGCTGCTGGCGGCGCAGGACACGCTGCGCAAGCAGGCCTTCCTCGCACGCTGGCGGGAGGCGATGAAGGGATGAAGTCGGAGCAAGGCGGTGGCGAGGCGACACGGACGAGGGTTGTTCAGCCGCCGCGCAGCGCATCAGCCGCCCGCGCATTGCTGCTGCTGGACCTTGAGCCGCAAGGCCGCCATCTCTTCGTCCAGCTTGGCCATCGGCCGCGGCACATAGCCCTTGCGCAGCGACGGGGCGAAGCGCAACGTGTCGACGAAGACGTCGGCAAGCCGTTCGGCGTCGGCATTCAGGTCGAAGTCGCCCGGCGCGAACAGCCAATGGGCCAGCACGCCGCCGATCGCGGCATGGAAGGCGTTGACCGCCAGGTCCAGATCGAGATCCGCCGACAGCTGGCCCCGTTCGATCGCCAGGCGCAGGTGCTCGCGCATCTTCAGCAAGCCCTGCTCGTGCGATTGCCGCTGGCGCTCGAGGATGGCGCCGTTGTCGTCCACCATCTCGCACTTGTGGAATACGATCTCGAACACGCGCCGCCATTGCGGATTGACCACCGTCTCGCGGAACACCAGCGCAACGATGTCGCGGATGCCGCCGAGCGGGTCCTCCTGGCTCGCGATTCGCTCGGGTTCGCACAGCGCCTCGACCGGTAGATGCACGCGATCGCACATGGCGGCAAACAGATCGCTCTTGTTCTTGAAATGCCAGTAGATCGCGCCCCGGGTCACGCCGGCGGCCTCGGCGATATCGGCCAGCGAGGGCCGCGCCACGCCACGCGCATGGAAAACGGCCTCGGCCGCGTCGAGGATGCGATGTCGCGTCTCGAGGGCTTCTTCCTTGGTACGTCTGGCCATAAGCGGTGTCTTCAGTGGGCGGTGGGGACGAATGGGACGGCTTCGCCGAGGATCGTGGCGACCGCACCCGGTCGCCGGCCAGCCACGAAAGAAACGAATCCGTCACGAAATTGCGGTACCACTGGACTCCCTGCTCTGTTTTGCTGCGGTGCGACGGGCGGCATGCTAACCGATCCCGGTTGCCCCCGCATATGCGGCCGCAGCCCGGCGGGGCAAAGAGACTGGGCATCCTTGCGGTGCAATATTTCTCTTACATACATGCTTGAATGTATATATACTACGCGCTAGCCACAATTTGGACCAGCCCTGCGCATCTTTCTACCAAGAGATCCTGACCATTCGGGTCCTGCGGGCTGCAGTTAGTGACGCATACGCGACCATCTGTCGCAATCCATACGGCACCATTGCGGTTTGTGGCTAGTATTGTTCTTTTTCTCCACGACGGTCCGTCGTGGGGTTCTGCCGCACAGGACGTCCACGCCGGCCCCTTAGCTCTGGGCCGGCGTTTGGCGTATCCGGCCGATCTCAAATTGCCATCACGGGGTTATCGATGAGGAAGTCCCAACGTTCGAGTTTGCTTGCCGTTACCGCTGCGCTGACGGTACTCACGCTGTCCGCCTGCGGCAACGACGCCCCGCAGGGCGGCGCGATGCCGCCGCCCGAGGTGGGCGTGGTGACGGTGACGCCGACGGCGGTGCCGGTCGTCAACGAGCTGCCGGGCCGTCTCGAGGGCGTGCGCACCGCCGAAGTGCGGGCGCGCGTCGAAGGTATCGTGCTGTCGCGCAACTACCGTGAGGGCGGCGAGGTCAAGGCCGGCCAGGTGATGTTCAAGATCGACCCGGCGCCGTACCAGGCCCAATTGGCGTCGGCCAAGGCCAGTCTGGCCCGGGCCGAGGCCAATGCGGTCGCCGCGCGGCAGAAGGCCGAGCGCTACAAGCCGCTGGTGGCCGTCAACGCGGTCAGCAAGCAGGAATATGACGAGGCTGTCGCGGCTGCCGGCCAGGCCGCCGCCGAGATCGCCTCGGCCAAGGCCGCCGTCACCACGGCCCAGATCAACCTGGGCTATACCACGGTCACGGCGCCGATTTCCGGCCGTGCCGGCCGTGCGCTGGTGACCGAGGGCGCGCTGGTCGGCAACGGCCAGGCGACCCAGCTGGCGCTGGTCGAGCAGGTCGATCCGATCTGGGTGACCTTCACCCAGCCCGCCACCGAGGTGATGCGGCTGCGCCGTGCCATCGAGTCGGGCGCCATCAAGGGCGTCGACGGCGGTGCCAAGGTGCGCCTGTTCCTCGAGGACGGCACCGAGTACAGCGAGACCGGCAAGCTGCTGTTCTCGGACATGACGGTCGATCCGAGCACCGGCGCGATCACGCTGCGCGCGCAGTTCCCGAATCCGCGCCGTGATCTGCTGTCGGGCACCTATGTGCGCGTGCGGGTCGAGCAGGGTGTCGACGAGAACGCGCTGACCGTGCCGCAACGCGGCCTGATCCGCAGCGGCCAGGGCGCCTCGGTGCTGGTGGTCGGCGCGGACGGCAACGTCGCCGCGGTGCCGGTCAAGGTGGGACCGGCGATCGGCGATCGCTGGGTGGTCACCGAAGGCCTGAAGGGCGGCGAGAAGGTGATCGTCGAGGGCCTGCAGAAGGTCAAGCCGGGTGCGCCGGCCAAGGCAGTGCCGTTCCAGGCGCAGGT
>NZ_AMPR02000271.1:0-3513 GCF_000307735.3 Cupriavidus sp. HPC(L)
GGGCTGCGTCGGCGGGTACAAGCCGTTGGGGCAGGCAACGCCCAGCAGGTCCAGCGCCTGCTTGAAGTCGTCCAGCGTCAGGCCGTTGGCCGGATCGAGCGCGATCAGCCGCGACTGCAGCGACGGATCGACGGAGGCCGAATCGGCGGTCAGCACCACGAAGTTTTGCGCGGTCGGCTGGGCCGAGGCCAGATAGGCGGCTACCTCGGCGCCGAAGCCGCCGGGGGCGGCCGGCGCGAACGCATGCACCTGCAGGTCCAGCTGCTGTACCAGGGTCGAGCGCGCGCCGACGCCCCAGGCATGCGGCAGCACCACGCGCGCGCCAGCCAGCCCGAACAGCCGCCGTACGAAGCCCAGTGCGACGGGATCGAACAGGCGCAGCTCGCGCACCGCGCCGGTCTCCGGTTTGCCGCCCAGCCGCGCGGCGGAGCGCTCGGAGAACAGCACCCCGGGCACGTCCAGCATGATCAATCGTTCAGACATGAGATTCCTCTGCATCCATCGGAGCGGTAGGGAGCGTTCAGGTTACGACGCACGATCGGGCCTGCGGCCGGCCTCGGCGGCGACAACATGAAACAGTTCTGTAACTTGTGGTTCGGTGACGTAAAAACCGCCTGCCAGTGCCGACTTTTGTTTCCCGTCGACACAATTTCAGGCGCTTGCGGCCCCGCCGATCATGCCCGCTCGTGGTGCACGATCCTGCATCCCACAACGCGCCAGCCCCCGTTTCGGACGACGAATTCGGGTTGTCCCTAGGTGGGAAAACGTGCTGTTGCGGTATGGTTACGCCTTTTTCCAGGGGAGCGGTCTTGCCTCGACCCCGGGGCGACTCGACCGCCGACATGACGGGCACCATCTCGCCCGAACCCGACTCGGAGATTCGCCATGAACGAAATTGTCGATGCCATCAACGGCATCATCTGGAGCTCGGCACTGATCTACCTGTGCCTGGGCGTCGGCCTGTATTTCTCGATTCGCACCCGATTCGCCCAGGTGCGCCACTTCTTCGGCATGATCCGGCTGATGCTGGACGGCAAGTCGTCGGCGCAAGGCGTCAGCTCCTTCCAGGCGCTCGCGATGTCATTGTCGGGCCGGGTCGGCACCGGCAATATCGCCGGCGTGGCGACCGCCATTACCTTCGGCGGTCCGGGCGCGGTGTTCTGGATGTGGGTGATGGCCTTCCTCGGCGCCAGCACGGCGTTCGTGGAATCGACGCTGGCGCAGATCTACAAGGAAGAGGTCGACGGCCAGTACCGCGGCGGTCCGGCCTACTACATCGAGAAGGGGCTGGGCACCAAGTGGTACGCGTGGATCTTCGCGCTGGCGACGATCCTGGCCTGCGGCGTGCTGATGCCCGGCGTGCAGTCGAACAGCATCGCGGCCGGCATGGCCAATTCGTTCGGCGTCGAACCGGCAGTGACCGGCGCGGTGCTGGTGATCCTGCTGGGGCTGATCATCCTTGGCGGCGTCAAGCGCATCGCCAAGTTCGCCGAGATCGTGGTGCCGTTCATGGCGCTGGGCTACATCCTCGTCGCCTGCGTGATCATCGCGCTCAATATCGGCAAGCTGCCCGACGTCATGAGCCTGATCCTGCGTAGCGCCTTCGGCCTGGAGTCGGCCTTCGGCGCAGTGCTTGGCCTGGCGATCCAGTGGGGCGTCAAGCGCGGCGTCTACTCGAACGAAGCCGGCCAGGGCACCGGTCCTCACCCTTCGGCCGCGGCAGAGGTTTCGCATCCGGCCAAGCAGGGTCTGGTGCAGGCGTTCTCGATCTATGTCGACACGCTGTTCGTCTGCTCGGCGACGGCCTTCATGATCCTGATCACCGGCGCCTACAACGTGGTCGGTCCCGCCAAGGAAGCGTTGCACACGGGCCTGGCAGGCGTGGAAGCGGGCCCGGGCTTCACGCAGCATGCGGTCGAAAGCGTGCTGCCGGGCTTCGGCGCCGCCTTCGTCGCGATCGCGCTGTTCTTCTTCGCGTTCACGACGATCGTCGCCTACTACTACATCGCCGAAACCAATGTCGCGTACATCAACCGGAAGATTCACCGCCCGTGGATGGTGTTCCTGCTGAAGATCGCGATCCTGGCCGCCACGTTGTACGGCTGCGTGCGCACCGCGACGCTGGCCTGGGCGCTGGGTGACATCGGCGTGGGCCTGATGGCGTGGCTCAACATCGTGGCGATCGTGATCCTGCAAAAGCCCGCGCTGAAGGCATTGCGCGACTACGAGGCGCAAAAGCGCCAGGGCATCGACCCGAACTTCGTGCCCGGACCGCTGGGCATCGATAACGCGGTCTTCTGGGAGCAGCGTGCGGCCGGCGCCAAGCAGCGCCGCCCGGGCGACGATCAGGATGGCGGCGAGGCCGCCGTGTCGCCGGTCATCGCGGCGCCGCGCTCCGCCGAATAAGCGCGCATCCCGGCCGTACGCCGTCGGCTAACCCGCCGACGGCTGCGGCAGCATCAAATCCTGGCGGGCGGCGAAGTCGAACAGTTCCCTGTCGTTGCTCGCCCCCAGCTTCTGCATTGCGCAGTTCTTCTGCCGGCTGATCGTCTTGACGCTGCGGCTCAGCGCGGTGGCGATCTGCGTCACCGACTTGCCGCTCAGATAGAGCCGCAGCACCTCCGTCTCCCGCACCGACAAGCTGCCGATGCCCGCCCGCTCCTCCGGGCAGGGATAGCGCGCGCTCGATTCCGCCAGGATCCGCGCCGCCGATCTGCCGATATAGGTCCGGCCGCGCTCGACCTGGACCAGCGTATGGACCAGCTCGTCGAGCGGCGAATCCTTCAGCAGGATGCCCTGCACCGGCACCTCCGCGATCGCGCGCAGGATCAGCGGATTGGTCATCATCGTCAACACCACCACGCGCATCTGCGGATGCTGCCGCCGCATCTGGCCGAGCATCCGCAATCCATCCTTGGCCTCGCCGCCGGGCATATGGTAGTCGGTGACCACGACGTCGGGCGTACACGCCGCAATGGCGCGAAACAACGCCTCGGGCGTCGTCACGTCAGCACAGACTTGCCAGCCGGCGTGCCCCTGCAGAACGCTACGGATCGCCAGGGAGATCGCGGGATGGTCGTCCGCGACGACGATGTTCAGTGCCATGCCATTGCTCCTGCGCCGCTTGCCGAGCAGCATCGCGCAGCGCGGCGGGTGCCTCGGGGCGTGCGGTCCGTCGGAAAAGAAGCGCCGCGCGGCAAATGCCGCGCGGCGCAAGGCGCGTCGGATCGGTATCGGGCGCCCGGTGGCACGTTGCAGGTGCGGACAGGACGACGCCTCGGCCCGATACAGCGACAGCGCGCATGCCTGCCTCCAGACCAAAAACGGGAAATGGCCGGAAGCGCTGCAATGCCCCGCCAGATTAGCGGGGAAGGGAGCGCGAAAGGATAAGACCAATCTCAAAACGCCAATCTCGAGGGCAATCGCTGGCGTAGCCGGGCGCGGCGGCGCGCTCGCCTCAACTCGACAGCGTCCTGGCCCACCGCGCCAGCGCCGGCACCAGCCGCGTCATCG
>NZ_AMPR02000270.1:0-3528 GCF_000307735.3 Cupriavidus sp. HPC(L)
GACCGCGCACTTCGCGCGGTCGCTCGACGGCGTCACCGAAGTGCGGGCCGGTGTGTTCGTCTTCTTCGATCTGGTGATGAACGGTATCGGCGTCTGCGAGACCGCGGACATTGCGCTGTCGGTGCTGTGCACCGTCATCGGCCATCAGCGCGACAAGGGCTGGCTGATCACCGATGCGGGCTGGATGGCGATGTCGCGCGATCGCGGTACCGCGAAGCAGCCGGTCGACCAGGGCTATGGCCTGGTCTGCGATGTCGACGGCAAGCCGCTGGCCGGCCTGCTGATGATCGACGCCAACCAGGAGCACGGCATCGTCAGCCATCGCTCCGATCCCGCCGCGACGCCGATGCTGCCGGTCGGCACGCTGCTGCGCATCCTGCCGAACCACGCCTGCGCGACGGCCGCGCAGCACGGTGCCTACACCGTGGTGGCAGGGGGTACCGACGTCGAGGCGCAGTGGCCGCGCTTCAGTGGATGGTGAGCGCGATGACCGACGTGAATCCAGACGCGAATCCGAGCGCCGCCACGAGCGCCGCCACGAACGCCGCGACGAACGCCGCCACGAACGCCGCGACGATCGCCACGCAAGGCGTCGCCTGTCCCGACGTGCCCGCGCTGGCGAAGCCGCGCGGCCACTACTCGCACGTCGCCACGGGGCTGGGCCTGGTGTTCGTGTCGGGCCAGTTGCCGCTGGACGCGCAGGGCGAGCCGCAACCGGATCTGCCGCTTGCCGAACAGGCCGCGCTGGCGCTGCGCAACGCCGAGGCGGCGCTGGCGGCGGGCGGGTGCGGCTGGAAGGACGTGCTGAAGGTCACCGTCTATCTGGCCGGCGTCGAGCATTGGCCGGCGTTCGACGCGGTCTACCGGCAGGTGCTCGGCGACGCGCGCCCGGCACGCGCGGTGGTGCCGGTGCCTGCGCTGCACTACGGCGTGCTGGCCGAGGTCGAGGCGGTGGCCATGCACCCCGCGGCGGCACAGGCGCTGCTGTCACCGCCGCTGGTGCTGCGCTGAAGGTGCCTGGCGACCGCTAGCAGCCGAGCGCCAGGCCGTCGCTGCGCGGATCGTGGGCGCCTTCGATGGTGCCGCCGGCATCGATGCGGATCGCGCCGGGGTGGCCGGCCAGCGGGCTCTGCGCCGGGATCGGGCTGAGCTCGTGACCGCGCGCGGCGAGATCGCGCATCACCGCGTCTCCGACGTCCGCCTCCAGCTTCAGCGTGTCCCGGGAATCCGAGAAGGTGCGACCGAGCAGGAAGCGCGGACGCGACAGCGCCGCCAGCGGATCCATGTCGTAGTCGATCATCCGCGTCAGCACCGCCGCGAGCGTCTGCGGCTGGCCATCGGCGCCCTGCGTGCCGTACAGCAGGCGGGGTCGGCCAGCGCGCAGATAGAGCCCGGGATTGAGCGTGTGGAAGGGCCGCTTGCCCGGCCGCAGCACGTTGTGGTGCCGGGGATCGGTGCGGAACGCCGCGCCGCGGTTGTGCCACAGGATGCCGGTGTCGCCGGCCACCACGCCGCTGCCCCAGTCGAAGTAGATGGTCTGCAGCACGCTGGCACAGCGGCCGTCGCGGTCCACGGCGCCGAGGTAGACCGTATCGCCGGTGCGGAAGCGGTGCGGCCATGGCAGTGCGCGGTCGGGGCGGATCGCCGCGGCCAGCGCATCGAGATGCGTGGCCGACAGCATGCCCTGCACCGGCACATCGGCGAACTCGGGATCGGCCACGTGGCGGTCGCGCTCGATGAACGCGCGCTTCACCGCTTCGACCAGCAGATGGTAGTAGTCGGCGCTGCCCTCGGCGATCGCGCCGACATCGAAGCGGTCGAGTATCCCCATGATCTGCAGCGTGGTCACGCCCTGCGTGGGCGGGCGCAGGCTGACCAGCTCGCCGCCGCGGTAGGGGACCGTCAGTGGCGATTCCTCACGGGCGCGGGTGGCGGCGAGGTCGGCTGCGCGCAACGGCGAGCCGGCTTCGCGCAGGCCCTTGGCAATGCGCTCCGCCAGTTCGCCTTCGTAGAAGTCCCGCGCACCTTGTTCGGCAATTCGTCGCAGGCTGCGCGCCAGTTGCGGCTGGCGAAAGCGTTCGCCGACCTCGGGCATGCGGCCTTCGGGCAGGAATACGCGGGCGAAGCCTGGCCAGTCGTGCCACTGTCCCGCCCTGAAATCGAGCCAGAAGCGATGCGACGGCGTCACCGGGAGCCCGGCCTCGGCATGCTCGATGGCGCGGTGGAACAGCGATTGCCACGAGGTGGTGCCGCCCCAGTTGTCGCGGCTGAGCCGATAGGCACGGTTCCAGCTATCGACGGTCGCGGCCGTAGTAAGCGCGGCGGCCGGTCCTCGCGCCGGAATCTCGCCATCGAAGACCGGCGGGGCGGCTGCGGCCTGGCCGATGCCGGACAGCGTGCGCACGTCGCCGGCACCGTCGGCAATGACCCAGAAGGCGTCGCCGCCGAGTCCCGTGAAATGGGGATAGGTCACCGACAGCGTCGCGCCGATCGCGATCACCGCCTCGATCGCATTGCCGCCGGCGCGCAGCACTTCGCGTCCCGCCTCGCTGGCCAGCGCATGCGGGCTGGTCACCATGCCGGCGCGCGAGCGTGCGAGGCCCGCCGCAAGGAGGGTGGTCTGCATCAGGCCTCCACCGCTTGCGGCGCGACGGCGGACCTGCCGGCGGTGTCGCTTTTGGTGTCGCCCGCATCGTCCCCGTGCCCGCCCAGATAGGCCTGCACCAGCGCGGGATCGCGAGCCAGCAGGTCGGCGCGGCCGCTGGCGACGACCCGGCCTTCCTCGAGCACGTAGGCGCGGTCGGCCAGCGTCAGCGCCAGCGCGGCCATCTGATCGACCAGCAGGATCGTGATCGACGCCTCGCGCAGCCGGTCCAGCGACGCGAAGAGTTCGTCGATGACCTTCGGCGCCAGCCCCAGCGACGGTTCGTCGAGCAGCAGCATGCGCGGCTGCGACATCAGTCCGCGCGCGATGGCCAGCATCTGCTGCTCGCCGCCGGACAGCAGGCCGGCGCGCTGGTGCTGCCGTTCGCGCAGCCGCGGAAATCGCAGCAGCATCGATTCGATGCGGCGCTGCATCTCGCCGCGGCTCAGGCGGCCGGATGGAAACGCGCCGAGCCTCAGGTTGTCGAGCACGGACAGTTCGGCAAAGACCTGCCGCCCCTCGGGCACCAACACCATGCCCATCGCCGCGATGCGGGCCGCATCGACGCCGGCGAGATCGACGCCGTCGAACGCGATGCCGCCCTGCACCGGGCGGTGCAAGCCCGACAACGCGCGCATCAGCGTCGACTTGCCCGCACCGTTCGCGCCGAGCAGCGCGACCATCTCGCCCTCGCGCACCTGCAGCGCGACGTCATGCAGCACCGGCGCCGCGCCGTAGCCGGCCCGCAGCGCGTTGACGCCCAGCAGTTCCGCGCCGGCGGTGCCGCGCGCCGACCGCTGTGGTCCGGCGGCGGCATCGTCCATGGCCGCTTCGCCGAGGTAGGCCCGGCGGACCGCGGGATCGGCCCGCACCTCGGCCGGTGT
>NZ_AMPR02000269.1:0-3561 GCF_000307735.3 Cupriavidus sp. HPC(L)
ATAGCTCATCGTGACCTCGAAACGAAGGCCGGGCGAGGCACCATGCCGATGCGGACGCGCCCTGACCCGGGGCGCCGACATCAGACCGCGCGTCGATGAAGGCCCCGTGACGACACGAACCCTCGTGGTGCGAAGCGCCGCCGCTGCTGCGCTGCACAGCGATATCCCTACGAGTCTCCGTAGCCCATGCCCTGCCCCGCTTGCCGCTGGCGCGCCGTATGCTTACGCGTTGCTCTCGCATGGAGACAGGGACTTCCCGTCGTTCCCGCGAAAGCGGGATTCCAGCGTCTTTTGCAAGCCACTGGGTCCCCGCTTTCGCGGGGACGACAGCCGGTCGGCCGCTCGTCGCCATGCCATTTGGCGACATCGCGTCATCGGGGAAAACCCGATATCCACCTGGGTGCGCGGGAATGCCAGATTGGCCGGGGCCCGCGTATTGACCGAGATTTAGAGGTGATCTCAATTTTTTCTTATGAGGACCCAAGCTAAAAAATAGTTGGACGAGCCGCCCGGCGAATTTGAAGAATGCAGATGCCGGGGGACGTCCATCCATGCATGACAGGTTCCCGCAGACCGCCGCGAGTCATTCGGCTTCGCCGCGGGCAATCCGCCTGCAAGTGGGGACGCGCGCTCTGGCCCGGATCCAGCCTGTACCGACGCACCGCGACGAGACACCACGACGAGGAACGCATGGAAACGCAGATTGGCAGCATGCAGGGGGAGCAGCAGAGCCGACCGTCGACTGGCCTCTTTGCCTGGTATCGCGACATCACGCCGGGCGAGCGCCGCACGTTCTGGAGCTGCAAGGTCGGCTACGCGCTCGACGCGATGGATACGCAGTTCCTCAGCTTCGTGATTCCGACGCTGATCGCGACCTGGGGCATCACGCGCGGCGATGCGGGCTTCATCGGCACCGCCACGCTGCTGACCTCGGCCGCGGGCGGCTGGATCGCCGGCATCCTGTCCGATCGCATTGGCCGCGTGCGCACGCTGCAGCTGACCATCGTCTGGTTTGCCTTCTTCACCTTCCTGTGCGGGCTCGCGCAGAACTACGAACAGCTTCTGATCGCCCGTGCGCTGATGGGCTTCGGCTTCGGCGGTGAATGGACCGCGGGCGCGGTGCTGATGGGCGAGGCGATCCGCTCGCAGGACCGCGGCAAGGCGGTCGGCATGGTGCAGGCGGGATGGGCGCTCGGCTGGGGCATGTCGGCGCTGCTGTATGCGCTGGTGTTCAGCATCCTGCCGCCCGAGACCGCCTGGCGCGCGCTGTTCCTGATCGGCCTGCTACCGGCGGTGTTCGTGATCTTCCTGCGGCGCCTGGTCAAGGAGCCCGAGGTCTATGCCGAGCACAAGGCCAAGGAAGCAGCCTCCGAGCAGAAGACCTCGTTTGCCGCGATCTTCTCGCCGAAGCTGCTGTCGATCACGCTGCGCGCCGCGCTGCTGACGACGGGCGCACAAGGCGGCTACTACGCGATCACGACCTGGCTGCCGACCTTCCTGAAGACCGAGCGCGGCTTGACGGTGCTCGGCACCGGCGGCTATCTGGCGATGGTGATCGTCGGCTCGTACCTGGGCTATATCACCAGCGCCTATCTGACCGACCGCATCGGCCGCAAGCGCAATTTCATGCTGTTCGCGCTGTGCTCGATGGCGATCGCGCTGATCTACACGCAGATCCCGGTCAACGACACCGTGATGCTGATGCTCGGTTTCCCGCTGGGCTTCTTCGCCTCGGGCATCTTCGCCGGCATGGGCGCCTTCCTGACCGAGCTGTTCCCGACCAGCGTGCGCGGTTCCGGCCAGGGCTTCTGCTACAACGTGGGCCGCGCCATCGGTGCGCTGTTCCCCTTCCTGATCGGCCATGTCAGCCAGACCATGCCGCTGGGACAGACGATCGGCGTGTTCGCCGCCGGCGCCTACGGCGTGCTGATCATCGCCGCGCTGACGCTGCCCGAAACGCGCGGCAAGACGCTGGAAGCATGAGGGATCGGAGAACGCATGCGCGCGGCGATAACCCTTCAGGGTCTAAGGAAAGTGGCGTATATACAACATCGTCGCGGCATCGCATCAACCGGCCGCAGGCCTTGCCGTATCGCCGTTCGCGGGCATCGCGATGGATGGCAATGCGGCCCCGCATCGCACGGTTGGAATGCGCGTTCGATGTCATGACATCTTGGCTTGCAATAATTTGGCCGGCGCCGGATGGCAGCAGCAGCACCAGCAGTGACCGATGGCGCCATCACGGTTTCGCACCACCACAGCATCGATATCGATAGCAATAGCGGCCGCGCAACGCACGGCACGCACAACACCGGGCACGCCGCACCGCGGCGCCATCCGGGTTTTCCGACGGGAATGGGTCAGCAGTATGTTGGGCTTTGCCTGAAGGCCTGGCCAGCGGGCGCGCTATGTCGCCAGCGGACCAAGGCATGGCAAGCCTTCACGCTGTCGCGTCAATGCGGCAGCCATACGCATTTGTCGGAGGCGATCGATGGAAAAAGTAGTGGAAGCCGGCCTGGGCCGCGACACCAGCCTGTCGCGGACCCTGAGAGCCGACCTGCCGCGCGCCACAAGCGACGGCACGTCGGCGCGCGGTCCACGCGGCCTGCCCCCCGTGACGGGCCCCCACGGCATCAAGGTATTCGGCGAACGGCATATCGTTCCCGTCCAGCGGCGCACGCGCCAGGGCGGCATGCCGGGGCTGGTCGAGGCCATGCTGCGCGAAAGCTCGCATGAATCGCGCACCGCGCTGATGCAGTCGGCGATCCGGGGGATCGGCTTCGACTGGCTCGGCTATGGCACCGCCACCACCGTCAGCGGGCAGGTGCAGATGCGCACCTTCCTCGATACCTACTCGCATCCGGGCTGGCGCGACTACTACCTGCGCGAGCGCTACTACGAGGTGGATCCGCGCCAGCCGCGGCCCGGCACCTTCGGCCTGCCGCTGGTGTGGGACGTCAGCGACCTGGAGCGCAGCACCTCCGGCGGCACGCAGGCGCTGCGGCTGCGCCGTTTCCTCGACGATCTGCGCGACGCCGGCATCCGCAGCGGCGTGTTCCTGAACCTGCCGATGCCGGGCACCAGCGACTTCGTCGCGATCAGCTTCGCCTCGGGCATCGAGAGCCGCCGCTGGATCGGCGACCCGGTGATCGGCCAGGCCTTGACCGTCGGCTTCGCGCTGCACGAGTTCCTGACCTGCCATGCCGATATCCCGGCGCTGGGCGGCACGCAGCGCGATGGACTATCGGAGGTCCAGCGCGACATCCTGGCTTGTCTTGCGCAAGGGCTGTCGGACAAGCAGATCGCCAACCGCATGGAGATGTCGATCTTCAACGTCGACTACCACATGCGCCGGCTGCGCAGCCATTTCGGCGTGCGCAATCGCGTGCAACTGGCGCATGCGGCGACGATGCAGGACCCAACCTTGATCGCCACGGCGGTGGAGAGGATGGATCGGGCGGAGAGGATGGAGCGTGGGGGCAATGGTGCCCGCGAGCGCGCCGGGGCGGGATATCGCGCGGAAGAGGCGCTGGTCGATTGCTAGGGGCGGTTGCCCTCTCC
>NZ_AMPR02000268.1:0-29097 GCF_000307735.3 Cupriavidus sp. HPC(L)
GCCCGCCGCGTCGGCCAGCACCCGCCGCACTTCGGGCAGCCACTGCTGCCCGGCCGGCGTCAGCGCGACCGAGCGGCGCGTCCGTACGAACAGCTGCACGCCGATCTCTTCCTCCAGCGCCTGGATCTGCTGCGACAGCGGCGGCTGCGTCATGGCCAGGCGCGCGGCGGCGCGGCCGAAGTGCAATTCCTCGGCAACGGTAACGAAATAGCGCAGCTGGCGCAGATCCACGCGGACTCCCGGCGCGGCGACGAGCCCCGCGCTTGATAGGTAAAACGACTCAATAAGGCACGAATAATATATTTGACACACAAAAAGGCAAGCGGCATGCTGTCGGCCACAACAAAGGCAGCGCCCGCGGGCGCGACGCATTCCATCCCCCGGAGATCCCCATGGCCTACAACCGACGCTCGCAGAACATCACGCAAGGCGTGGCGCGCTCGCCCAACCGCTCGATGTATTACGCGCTGGGCTATCAGAAGGAAGACTTCGACAAGCCGATGGTCGGCATCGCCAACGGCCACTCGACCATCACGCCCTGCAACGCCGGCCTGCAGCGCCTGGCCGACGCCGCGGTCGACGCGATCAAGGCCTCCGGGGCCAACCCGCAGATCTTCGGCACGCCAACGATCTCCGACGGCATGTCGATGGGCACCGAGGGCATGAAGTACTCGCTGATCTCGCGCGAGGTCATCGCCGACTGCATCGAGACCGCGGCGCAGGGCCAGTGGATGGACGGCGTGGTCGTCATCGGCGGCTGCGACAAGAACATGCCCGGCGGCATGATCGCGCTGGCGCGCACCAATGTGCCGGGCATCTACGTCTACGGCGGCACCATCAAGCCGGGCAACTGGAAGGGCAAGGACCTGACCATCGTGTCCTCGTTCGAGGCCGTCGGCGAGTTCACCGCGGGCCGGATGAGCCAGGAGGACTTCGAGGGCGTCGAGAGGAACGCCTGCCCGTCGACCGGCTCGTGCGGCGGCATGTATACGGCCAACACGATGAGCTCGTCGTTCGAGGCGCTCGGCATGTCGCTGCTGTATTCGTCGACGATGGCCAACCCGGATCAGGAGAAGGTCGACAGCGCCGCGGAATCGGCGCGCGTGCTGGTCGAGGCGATCAAGCAGGACATCAAGCCGCGCGACATCATCACGCGCCAGTCGATCGAGAACGCGGTCAGCCTGATCATGGCGACCGGCGGCTCGACCAACGCGGTGCTGCACTACCTGGCGATCGCGCATGCGGCCGAGGTCGAATGGACCATCGACGATTTCGAGCGGATCCGCCGCAAGGTGCCGGTGATCTGCAATCTGAAGCCGTCGGGCCAGTATGTCGCCACCGACCTGCATCGCGCCGGCGGCATTCCGCAGGTGATGAAGATCCTGCTGAACGCCGGCCTGCTGCACGGCGACTGCCTGACGATCACCGGCCGCACGCTGGCCGAGGAACTGGAGCACGTGCCCGACCAGCCGCGCGCCGACCAGGACGTGATCCTGCCGATCGACAAGGCCCTGTACAAGGAAGGCCATCTGGCCATCCTGAAGGGCAATCTCGCCGAGGAAGGCGCGGTGGCCAAGATCACCGGCCTGAAGAACCCGGTGATTACCGGCCCGGCGCGCGTGTTCGACGACGAGCAGAGCGCGATGGATGCCATCCTGGCCGACAGGATCCAGGCGGGAGACGTGCTGGTGCTGCGCTACCTGGGCCCGAAGGGCGGCCCCGGCATGCCGGAGATGCTGGCGCCGACCTCCGCCATCATCGGCAAGGGGCTCGGCGAATCGGTCGGCTTCATCACCGACGGCCGCTTCTCGGGCGGTACCTGGGGCATGGTGGTCGGCCACGTCGCACCGGAAGCGTTTGTCGGCGGCACCATCGCGCTGGTCCAGGAAGGCGACTCGATCACGATCGATGCGCACCGGCTGCTGCTGCAGCTGAACGTCAGCGACGACGAACTGGCGCGCCGCCGCGCCGCCTGGAAGCAGCCGGCGCCGCGCTATACGCGCGGCGTGCTGGCCAAGTTTTCCAGGCTGGCATCGACGGCCAGCAAGGGGGCCGTCACCGACTGAACCCGGGCGGCGGGCGGTGGCAAGCACCGCCTGGCCCGCCTGATCGGCCCGACCGGTCCGATTCCATCCGATCCGAAGCCTGCGCGCCCGCGGGCTTCTTTTTTGCGGCTAGCGCCGCGGCGTTTTCACGCCATTTCATTACCGCAGCCATCACGATGCCCACATACCGTTCCAAGACCTCCACCGCCGGCCGCAACATGGCAGGCGCGCGCTCGCTGTGGCGCGCGACCGGCATGAAAGACGAGGACTTCTCCAAGCCGATCATCGCGGTGGTCAATTCGTTCACCCAATTCGTGCCCGGGCACGTGCACCTGAAGGACCTGGGCCAGCTGGTCGCGCGCGAGATCGAGGCCGCGGGCGGCGTCGCCAAGGAATTCAACACCATCGCGGTCGATGACGGCATCGCGATGGGCCACGACGGCATGCTGTACTCGCTGCCCAGCCGCGACATCATCGCCGACTCGGTCGAGTACATGGTCAACGCGCACTGCGCGGACGCGATGGTCTGCATCTCGAACTGCGACAAGATCACCCCCGGCATGCTGATGGCCGCGATGCGGTTGAACATCCCGGTGATCTTCGTCTCGGGCGGTCCGATGGAAGCCGGCAAGACGCGCCTGGCCAACCCGGTCACCAAAGCGATCGAATTGAAGAAACTGGACCTGGTCGATGCGATGGTGATCGCGGCCGACCCGTCCTACTCCGACGCCGACGTGGCCGAGGTCGAACGCTCGGCCTGCCCGACCTGCGGCTCCTGCTCGGGCATGTTCACCGCCAACTCGATGAACTGCCTGACCGAGGCGCTGGGCCTGTCGCTGCCGGGCAATGGCACGGTGGTGGCGACCCATGCCGACCGCGAGCAGCTGTTCAAGCGTGCCGGCCGCCGCATCGTGGAACTGGCCCGCCAGTACTACGAGCAGGACGACGCGCGCGTGCTGCCGCGCTCGGTCGGCTTCAAGGCCTTCGAAAACGCGATGACGCTGGACATCGCGATGGGCGGCTCGACCAACACCATCCTGCATCTGCTGGCGATCGCACGGGAAGCGGAGATCGACTTCACGATGGCCGACATCGACCGTCTGTCGCGGGTCGTGCCGCAGCTGTGCAAGGTCGCGCCCAACACCAACAAGTACCACATCGAGGATGTGCACCGCGCCGGCGGCATCATGGCCATCCTGGGCGAACTCGAGCGCGCCGGCAAGCTGCATACCGACGTGCCGACCGTGCATGCGCCGACGCTGAAGGACGCGCTCGAGCAATGGGATATCGTCCGCACCCGCGACGAGGCGGTCCGCAACTTCTATCTGGCAGGACCGGCCGGCATTCCGACCCAGGTGGCATTCAGCCAGAACACGCGCTGGCCGAGCCTGGATCTGGACCGGGCCGAGGGCTGCATCCGCTCGTACGAGCATGCGTTCTCGAAGGAAGGCGGGCTGGCGGTGCTGACCGGCAATATCGCGGTCGACGGCTGCGTGGTCAAGACCGCCGGCGTCGACGAGAGCATCCTGGTATTCGAAGGCACGGCCCACGTCACCGAATCGCAGGACGAGGCGGTCGAGAACATCCTGAACGACAAGGTCAAGGCCGGCGACGTGGTCATCGTCCGCTATGAAGGCCCGAAAGGCGGGCCTGGCATGCAGGAGATGCTGTATCCGACCAGCTACATCAAGTCCAAGGGCCTGGGCAAGGCCTGCGCGCTGCTGACCGACGGCCGCTTCTCGGGCGGCACCTCGGGCCTGTCGATCGGCCACTGCTCGCCGGAGGCGGCGGCCGGCGGCGCGATCGGACTGGTGCGCGACGGCGATCGGATCCGCATCGACATCCCGAATCGCAGGATCGACGTGCTGCTGTCGGACGAGGAACTGGCACGCCGCCGCGAGGAGCAGGACGCCAAGGGCTGGAAGCCGGCCAAGCCGCGTCCCCGCAAGGTCTCCGCGGCCCTGAAGGCTTACGCCAAGCTGGTGATGTCGGCCGACAAGGGCGCGGTGCGCGACCTGTCGCTGCTGGACGACTGAGCCGGAGCTGACGCGCCGCAAGGCCGCCCTACGGGGCGGCTTTTTTTTGATTCATCGAGGATCGGCGCAGCGGCAGGCTTCAGCCGCCGGATACCGTCCGCTCGATCAGCCTGACCATCGCCGCGCGGATGGCGGCCGGGTCGTCCCCGGCGTCGATCGCCAGCGCGGCACGGTCGAAGGCCGCCGACAGCAGCGTGGCCAGCGCGTCCACCGTCAGCGGCGGCGCGATGCGCGGGCCCAGCGCCGCCGCCAGACCCTCGCGCAACGTGCGGCCGGCGTGGGCCTGATCCAGGGCCAGGCTCTCGCCGGCCCCCAGCACCGCCGGACCATCGAGCAGCAACAGCCGCGTGCGTCCGGCCACGGACATCGCATCGAGATAGGCCTCGCTGCCGGCGATCAGCGCCTTGCGGGGCGAGCGCGTGGCCGGCGCGGCGCGCTCGATCTCGTCGGCCACCGCCCTCGCCTCCTCTTCCAGCACCGCGCGAAACAGCGCGCGCTTGTCGTCGAAGTGGTGATACAGCGCGCCGCGGGTGATGCCGGCCGCGGCGACGATCTCCGGGGTCGAGGTATCGGCATATCCCTTGTCGATGAACAGCGCGCGCGCGGCGGCCAGCAAGGCGCCCCGCGTCGCCTCGGTGCGTTCACGATTGGTCCGTGGCATTGTTCTTTGCATACATGCAGCCTGTATGTTATAACGACAGAAAAGATACAGACTGCATGTTAATCCAATCCGGCCGCAACCCCACAATTTGCCGACGCGGCCACACCGAAATGGAGTCCGTCATGAAGATCACCAGCTTCTACCCCGTCATCCAGACCGCCGATGTGGCCGCCACCGCCGCCTTCTACCAGACGCATTTCGGTTTCAAGGCGTTGTTCTCCAGCGACTGGTACTGGCATCTGCAGTCGGCCGACGATGCCGGCGTCAACCTGGCGGTGCTTGACTACCGGCACGAGACCATCCCGGCGGGCAGCCGCGCGCCGGTGGCCGGGACGATCCTGAACTTCGAGGTCGAGGACGTCGACACGTTGTACGTCCAGCTCCAGCAGGCCGGCCTGCCGATCCGGCTGGCGCTTCGGGATGAGCCCTTCGGCCAACGGCATTTCATCACCGCCGACCCCAACGGCGTGCTGATCGACATCATCAAGCCGATTCCGCCCTCCCCCGAGTTCGCGGCCCAATACGACCCGCAGGCGATGCCGGGCTGATTCCGCCGGCGGGCGGTATCATGGCCCGGTGATCGGCGGCCGCGAGCAATGCGCGGCCCCCGGCGGCCTTCGAAACCGCAAGGAGGGATCATGACGACAGTGATGTTGATTGGCGCGCCTACCGATGTCGGCGCCAGCACGCGGGGCGCGTCGATGGGACCGGAGGCGATGCGCGTCGCCGATATCGCCGGCGCGCTGCTGCGCAATGGGCTCGACGTCGTCGATGGCGGCAACCTGTCCGGCCCGGCCAATCCCTGGCATCAACCGATCGATGGCATGCGGCATCTCGACGAAGTGGTCGCGTGGAACCGCGGCGTGTTCGATGCCTGCTACGGCTGCCTGCAGGACGGGCGCTTCCCGCTGCTGCTCGGCGGCGACCATTGCCTGGCGATCGGCTCGATCAGCGCGGCCGCACGCCATTGCCGCGACACCGGCAAGAAGCTGCTGGTGCTTTGGCTGGACGCGCACGCCGACGCCAATACCGGTTCGACCAGTCCCACCGGCAACATCCACGGTATGCCCGTCGCATGCCTGTGCGGCGATGGTCCCGCGCCATTGATTTCGCTCAGCGGCACGGTGCCGGCCGTCAAGCCCGAGCATATCCGGCAAGTTGGCATCCGCAGCGTCGACGCCGAGGAGAAACGGCGGCTGCGGGAGCTGAACCTGGCCGTCTTCGACATGCGCTATATCGACGAAAACGGCATGCGGCATACGATGCAGAACGCGCTCGCCGGCATCGACGACAACACCCACGTGCACGTCAGCTTCGACGTGGACTTCCTCGACTGCAGCATCGCGCCGGGCGTCGGCACGACGGTGATGGGTGGACCCACCTATCGCGAGACGCAACTGTGCATGGAAATGATTGCGGACACCGGCCGACTGGGATCGCTCGACGTGCTCGAGCTGAATCCGGCGTGCGACGTCCGCAATCAGACCGCCAGGGTGATGGTCGATTTCCTCGAAAGCCTGTTCGGCAAATCTACGCTGATTCGCTAGCGAAGGGCCGGCGTACAAAATGGACCGCGGCCCATGCCCACGCCGGGCGGCTCGCAGGCTAGCAGAGGAAAACCTCATCGAGGCGCTGCGCGTATAGCACGCGACGGGTCCAATCCTCGATCTGTTCCACCGGGGCGGAAAGCACCTTGGCGGTGATGTCCTCGGCCAAGGGACCGAAGCGATGGTCGAGCAGCGTGATCAATAGCTCGGCTTTCACTTTGGCCTTGACCTTCCGCGTGATATCGCGCTCCAAGCGGCGCGCCCACTTTCCATAGCCTGCCGACAATTCCATATCCAGCTCCATCAGGTTGCGAACTTCGTTGAGATCCAGCGCGGCGGCGCTGAAGTTGGCGGCTCGCGCCGCGACCCATGCGGTCAGCGCCGTGTCGAGCGCGGCATTGCCTTGCGCCAGTTCCCTGGCCAGCCGCAACGGCGCGAACACGGCTTCGACCGTCCTTGCCTGTTCGAGCCGCATCAGCACGGCGACGAGATTGCGCTGCGTCGCCAGTTCCGAATCGGTATAGGTCGTACGGTCGATCAGGCAGTACTGCAGCCTCGGCTGGTGCGCGCCGACGCGCCCTGGTACCGGCGGAATCATCTCCGCGATGTCCGTCGGCTTCCGCCATCGCGCGGTACCGTTGTAGAACACGATCGGAAACACCAGCGGATATTGGTGCCATTGCTTGCCGCGGCATCGCCGGCTGACATCGCGATAGAACATGCCGACGTAGGCCAGCATGCGTGCGGCCATGTGCGGATCGTGACTGCTCTGGAATTCGATCAGCAAATGGACCGGCTGCTGCTGTCCGGGCACGCGCAGCCGCCAGACCACATCGTTGATGCCCACCCGCAGGCCGTCCGACACGTGGTGGGTCGGCACCATTTCCATGGAGTCGAAGTCGGCTGTCTGCAGCCACGGATCCGAGATGAAGTCGCGGATCAGGTCGCGGACGACCTCGCGGAAAGCGAACAGCAGCTTGTAAGAGGCGTCGTGATGATGGGCCGGCGGACGCAGCGTGTCGCCATTCGGCTCGTCGCCTGGCTCGCATACGTCGAGGCAAGTGGGCCCGGGCAAGCGCCACGGCAGATTGCGATCGAGGCCGTCATACGTGGACGGAATGCGGGAATGGCCGGTGGGATGGCGCAGGGGACCGTACAGTGGATAGCGGCCGGCATGCCCGGCATGGCGGTCGACGGGACGGTCGGCGGAATTTCGGCCTGAGTGGCGCGGCGCACGCGGCCGCGGCTGGCGAGCGGAGTAGTCGAGCATTTGGCAAGAGGACCTGAGAGGCTGAAGGAGGAACAACGGGACACGGCGAGAGCCGATGTCGTAAGTTGCCAGCCTATTGGCTACGGTGCTTGCCTGAAATGCCGCGAAGTTAACTGGCGGTGTCGACTATAGGAAGCGATTGATCAGGGCGATCGGAGGAGGTCGTTGGAGCGACGCGAGTTGGCCGCGGACGCGGCGCCCGCGGCGACGCTACGCGCCGGCGTCGCCGCCCTGCTGGCGTTGGCCGATGTCGTGGTGCGCCAGCGGATAGCCCCGCTCGCGATATTGGCGATAGCGCTCGCGGCCTGCCGCGCGATCGTCGGCGTCGCCGCCGACCACTTCGATCATCCGTTCGAAGCTGGCGAACTGCAGCGGGATCTTCGTATCCAGGTTGATCAGCAGTTCGTGGTGCGGCACCGCGTCGAGCGCGGCCGCCAGCACGATCGGCGTTTCCGCCGCGTGCGGGCTGTCGAGCCCGCAGTGCGGCAGGAAGTCCAGCGCCGAGAAGGTCCACAGCTGCGCATCGAGCCGCGCCAGCACCGCCGGCTCGGCATGCACGACGATCTTCTGCCCGGCCCCGTAGGCCTTGCGGATCAGCCGGCAGACATAGCCGAGCTTGTCCGGCACGTTGCTGTGGAAGTCGATGCGCGTCATGGGTCGGGGATCAGCCGGCGCGGTCCATCAGGAATTGCGTCAGCAGCGGCACCGGGCGGCCGGTGGCGCCCTTCGCCGCGCCGCTCTTCCATGCGGTGCCCGCGATATCGAGGTGGGCCCAGTCGTACTTGTCGGCAAAGCGCGCCAGGAAGCAGGCCGCGGTCACGCTGCCGGCCGGACGCCCGCCGATGTTCGCCATGTCGGCGAAGTTGGACTTGAGCTGGTCCTGATACTCGTCGTCCAGCGGCATCCGCCAGGCGCCGTCCATCGCCTTGCGGCCGGCCTGCACCAGCTGGTCGGCCAGCGCGTCGCTGCGCGCGTACAGGCCGCTGTTGACGTGACCGAGCGCGATGATGCAGGCGCCGGTCAGCGTGGCGACATCGATCACCGCAGCCGGCTTGAAGCGCTCGACATAGGTCAGCGCGTCGCACAGGATCAGCCGGCCCTCGGCATCGGTGTTCAGGATCTCGATGGTCTGGCCGGACATGCTGGTCACCACATCGCCCGGCTTGGTGGCGGTGCCGCTCGGCATGTTCTCGCAGGTCGGCACCACGGCGATGACGTTGAGCTTCAGGCCCATCTCGGCCACGGCCTGCAGCGTGCCGAGCACCGAGGCGGCGCCGCACATGTCGTACTTCATCTCGTCCATGCCCTCGCCCGGCTTCAGCGAGATGCCGCCGGTATCGAAGGTGATGCCCTTGCCCACCAGCACCACCGGCGCCTGGCGCGCGCCGCCGCCGTCGTAGCGCAGCACGATGAACTGCGGCGGCTCGGCCGTGCCCTTGGTGACCGCGAGGAACGCGCCCATCTTCAGCGCCTCGATCTGCTTGCGGCCCAGCACCTCGACCTTCAGCTTGAAGCGGCGTGCGATCGAACGCGCGGTGTCGGCCAGATAGGTCGGCGTGCAGATATTGGAAGGCAGGTTGCCCAGGTCCTTCGTCAGCTCCATGCCGTTGGCGATCGCCACGCCGCGCACCACGGCCTGGTTGGCGGCCTTGGCTTCGGCCGCATCGACCGCCAGCACGACCTTGCGCAGGCCGAGGGCCTTGTCGTTGTTCTTGGCGCCGTTGCGCTTGAGCTCGGGATGGCGCTCCAGCAGCCGGTAGCCGGCCTCGCGGATCAGCGTGACGGTGGTGATCACGCGCCAGCCGATATCGCGGGTCGCGCCCTCGGCGCCGGGCCCTGCCGCGCGCGGAGCCGGCTGGGCGAGGCACCACAGCACGTTGGCCGCACGCGTGCCGCTCAACGCACGCAATGCGGTCCGCACCGCATCGGCGAAGGCCTTGTCACCGAACTCCGCCTCCTTGCCCAGGCCGACCAGCAGCACGCGGGCGGCGCCGATGCCGGCGACCTCGTGCAGCACCAGTTGCGAATTGCGCTTGCCCTCGAAGTCGCCGAGCTTGATCAATCTAGCCACCAGGCCCTTGGTCGCGGCGTCCAGCGCCTTGGCGACGCCGTCCAGGCTCTGGCCCTCGAACACGCCGACCACCAGGCAATCGGTCTTGGTCGCCAGGAAACCATTCTGGCCCGCTTTGCTCAAATCAAGGGCTTTTGTGCTAAATTCCATCGCGCTTCCTTCCAGGGGCTCGTTTAGAACGAAAGCCTCCATTATCCGCGATTTTGCTTCGCGAACTTTTGGCAGTCACTTCCGCAGCGACTGGCCGCCGCTGGCCTGCAGCGCTGACGCCGTACCCTTCGTCAGCCGCCGGCGTGCGCCGCCGCCGCGCTGGCCGGCAGCCCGGAACCGACATCGCATGATTTTTCAACAAGCCTTGCGACGCGAGCTCGCCTACACCGCCGGCGCGGTGTTCCTGGTCATGCTGACCTTCATGCTGACCTCGCTCGTGATCCGTATTCTCGGCATGGCCGCCACCGGCCGCGCCAGCCCCAACGACGTGCTGATGCTGATCGGCCTGGCCGCGCTCGGCTACCTGGCGATCCTGCTGTGCGCGACGTTGTTCATCTCCACGCTGATCGTGCTGACGCGCTGGTACAAGGACTCCGAGATGGTGGTCTGGTTCTCGGCCGGCCTGTCGCTGCGCGACTTCATCAAACCCGTGCTGCAGTTCGCCGCGCCCTTCGTGCTGCTGGCGCTGTTCCTCGGCGCCTTCGCCTGGCCCTGGGCCAACCAGCAGAGCGCGCTGTTCCGGGACCGCTTCCAGCAGCGCGGCGTGCTGTCGATGATCGCGGCGGGCCGCTTCATCGAACCGGCCAACGGCAACTACGTGCTGTTCATCGAGAGCATCGACGGCGATATGCGCCATGCGCGCAACGTCTTCGTCGCCAACGCCGAGGCCGGCAAGGTCGGCGTCGCGCTGGCCCATCAGGGCCAGTTCGAGACCATGCCGAATGGCGACCGGCTGGTGGTGATGGAGGACGGCCGCCGCTATGCCGGCACCCCGGGCAAGCTGGACTACCGCATCGTCGAGTTCGACCGCTATGCGGTCAAGGTCGACAGCAAGCCGCCCGAGAGCGACGCCAACCTGCCGGTCAAGAGCCGCGACACGATCGAACTGCTGCGCAACCCGACCAACGAGAACCTGGGCGAGCTGATCTGGCGGCTGTCGCTGCCGATCCTCGCCTTCAACTTCGTGCTGATCGCGATCCCGCTGGCCTATGTGAACCCGCGTCTGGGCCGCTATACGCCGCTGGTGTTCGCCGTGCTGATCTACCTGACCTACAGCAACCTGATCAACCTGTCGCAGGCCTGGGTCCGTTCCGGCTCGCTGCCGTTCGGGCTCGCCTGGTGGCCGTTCCACCTGCTGGCCTTCCTCGGCGCGGTGATGCTGTTCCGCTATCGCCAGCGCTACAGCCTCGGCGGCTGGCGCGCGGTGTTCGGGCTGCGCCGCCGCACCCCGCGGGGAGACCTGGCATGAGGGTGCTGCACGTCTACGAGCGCTACTTCGGCCGGCTGATCTACGGCGTCTTCGCGTTCATCCTGTTCGCGGTGCTGGCGCTGTTCGTGTTCTTCGACATGCTCAACGAGCTGGAGAACGTGACCGCGGGCTACACCTCGCTGGTCGCCTTCTTCCACGTCGTGCTGCAGGCGCCGACGCGGATCTACGAGGTGCTGCCGATCGCGGCGCTGATCAGCGCGATCTATGTGTTCTCGCAGCTGGCCAGCCAGTCCGAATACACGATCTTCCGCGTGGCGGGCCTCAACACGCGGCAGGCGCTGTTCTCGCTGTTCAAGCTGGCGATTCCACTGGCGATCGCGACGTTCCTGTTCGGCGAGTTCATCGGCCCGAAGACCGAGCAGTACGCGCAGAAGGTCAAGCTCGATTCGCTGGGCGCGACGGTTTCGTCGGGCTTCCGCTCGGGCGTCTGGGTCAAGGACCGCGGCAAGGATCCGGCCACCGGGGGCGAGCTGACCCGCTTCGTCAACGTGGCGGGCCTGAAGCCCGACCAGACCATCAACGGCGTGACGATCTACGAATTCGACGCCGACTACCGCCTCAGCGTGATCCGCGTCGCCGAGGAAGGGCGCTACCACGGCGACCAGTCGTGGCAGCTGTCGAAGGTTACCGAGACGCGCTTTGCCGAAGCGCCGCCGCCGGCCGGCGCGCAGCGCGACGGCCTGGCCCCGGCGTTCCGCGCCGAGCGCAAGAGCTTTCCCGACATGACGATGCATTCGGAACTGACCCCGCAGATCCTGTCGGTGCTGCTGGTCACGCCGGAGCGCATGTCGACGCTGGACCTGTTCCGCTATATCCGCCACCTGCGCGACAACAAGCAGGACACCCAGCGCTACGAGATCGCGTTCTGGAAGAAGGTGGTCTATCCGCTGACGCTGTTCGTGATGATGGCGCTGGCGCTGCCATTCGCCTATCTGCACGCGCGCGCCGGCGCGGTCGGCATCAAGGTGTTCGGCGGCATCATGCTGGGGCTGTCGTTCCACCTGTCCAACACGCTGTTCTCGCACGTGGGCCTGCTGCATACCTGGCCGCCGATCGTGTCGGCGCTGCTGCCGGGCACGCTGTACCTGCTGGTCGCGCTGACGGCACTGCGCTGGGTCGACCGGCACTGAGCGATGGTCTCGCGCGCCGACCAGCCCAGCGACAAGCCGGCCCGTCAGGCGCTGGTGCTGTTCGCCCACGGCGCGCGCGATGCGCGCTGGCGCGAGCCGTTCGACCGGCTGCACGCGCGGCTGAGCGCGATGCTGCCCGATTGCGCGGTGCGGCTGGCCTTTCTCGAACTGATGACGCCCGACCTGCCCGGCACGCTGGCGCAGCTGGCCGCGCAGAACGTCGGCGACATCCTCGTGGTGCCGGTGTTTTTCGGCCAGGGCGGCCATCTGCGCCGCGACCTGCCGGCGCTGCTGGACGATTGCCGCGCGCGGCTGCCGGGCGTCACGATCCGCTGCGCGGCGGCGGTCGGCGAGGCCGACAGCGTGCTCGATGCGATTGCCGCCTACTGCGCGGCTGCGCTGGCCGGCGCCGCATCGGCCGACTCGACCAACAAGCGCTCGACCAACGATTCCGCCGATTCCTCGGCGAAGGACTGACGCCGCGGCATCATCGCGTCGCCACGATGAACAGCCGCGGAAACGGCAGCAGCACCACCCCATCGGCCTGCGCCGGATAGGCCTGCGCGATTGCGTCCGTGTAGCGCGCGAGGAAGGCCTCGCGCTGCTCGGCATCGAGCGGCTCGAGGAAAGGCCGCAGCCCCGTTCCCTTCAGCCATTCGACCACCGCCGGCGCGCCTGCCAGCGTGTGGTGATAGGTCGTGCGCCAGATGTCGACGCGCGCGCAGTGCGGCCGCAGCAGATCGTAGTACCAGCGCGCCGGCGGCAACGTGGTGCGCGCGGCGGCCGCCTGAGACAGCGCCTGCGCCCAGGGTCCGTCCGCCGCAACTTCTCGCATCAGCCGGTGGGTCGGCTGGTCGAGGTTGTCGGGCATCTGCACGGCCAGGCTGCCGTTCGGCGCCAGGCGTTGCGCCAGCGACGGGAACAGCGCCTCGTGGTCGGGCACCCATTGCAGCGCGGCGTTGGCGAGCACCAGATCGTACGGCCCCGGATCGTCCCAGGCGCTGATATCGCCCAGCTCGAAGCGGAACTGCGGCAGCCGCTTGCGGGCGGCGTCGATCATGTCCTGCGAGCTGTCGAGGCCGACGACCTGCGCGTCGGGATAACGCGCGGCCAGCGCCTCGGTCGAATTGCCGGGACCGCAGCCCAGGTCGATGGCGCTGCGGACGGTCTGCGTCGGCACCGCGGCAAGCAGCTCGCGCGCCGGACGCGTTCTCTCGTCTTCGAATTGCAGGTATTGATTGGAGGACCAGGTCATGGCGGTTGGCTCCGTGTGGTGTGGTGTGGTGTCGTGTGGCTTGACGTAGCGGCCGAGGGATGGCGCAACGATACACCTGCTCCTCCACGCCTGCATGCCGCGCCCGCCCGGACCGCTGCTGGCATAATCGCCAGCAAAAAACCAGGGAACACCATGACCACAACCCGCGCCGCGCCGCATACCGGCCGCGTCTACCGCTACTACGATCTGGTGATGGTGGCCTTCGTCACCGTGCTGCTTTGCTCGAACCTGATCGGCGCGGCCAAGGCGGCGCAGGTCACGCTGCCCTGGATCGGACCGGTGACCTTCGGCGCCGGCGTGCTGTTCTTCCCGGTCTCGTACATCTTCGGCGACGTGCTGACCGAGGTCTACGGCTACGGCCGCGACCGCCGCGTGGTGTGGGCGGGCTTTGCGGCGCTGGCCTTCGCCACCTTCATGAGCCTGGTGGTGCTGTCGATGCCGGTGGCGCCGTTCATGGCCGACTATCAGAAGAGCCTCGAGGATGTGTTCGGCAATACCTGGCGCATCGCGCTCGGTTCGCTGATCGCCTTCTGCTGCGGCAGCTTCACCAACAGCTACGTGCTCGCGAAGATGAAGCTGTGGACGCGCGGCCGCTGGCTGTGGACCCGCACGATCGGCTCGACGCTGGCCGGCGAGCTGGTCGACTCGTCGCTGTTCTACGTGATCGCGTTCTACGGCATCTGGCCGCTGGAGAAGGTGGTGCAGGTCGCGGTCGCGCAGTACGTGCTGAAGACCGGCTGGGAGGTCGTGATGACGCCGGTCACCTATCGCGTCGTCGGCTTCCTCAAGCGTGCCGAGGACGAGGACTGGTACGACCGCGACACCAATTTCACGCCGTTCCGGTTGCGGGTATAGCGCGGTTGCGCGGTTGCGTGGTTGCGCGGTTGCCGTCGCGCGCACAGCCGCTGGGTCCCCGCCTTCGCGGGGACGACAGCCAAGAAGAAAAGGATCAGGGCACGCGGCGGTCGACTTCGTCCAGCGTCAGCGTCGCCAGGTGGCTGACGTCCGCCCATTGCGCGACGGTCAGCCGGTGGCTGTCGCTGCGCAGACGATTGACGCTGGCATTGAGCAGCTCATGCTCGCGCGGCGCTTCCAGCGTCATGCCGGTGGCCTCGCGATACAGGCAGTCGAGCACGCCGCCGTGCGCCACCAGCGCGATGCGCTCGCCCGGATGTCGGCGCACCAGCGCCAGCACGACCTCGACGGCGCGCTCGTGGAAGTCGCGCAGCGACTCGCCCTGCGGCGGGGCGTAGTCCGGCACGCGGGCCTGCCAGCGGGCGAAGTCCTCCGGCCGCTGCTGCGCGACCTCGGCGTAGGTCATGCCCTCGAGCGTGCCGTAGCAGCGCTCGCGCAGTCGCGGCTCCGGCTGTACCGGCACGCCCACGGCCTCCGACAGCGGCGCCGCGGTCTGCATCGCGCGCGACAGGTCGCTCGAGTAGATCGCGTCGATCGGTTCGCCCGCCAGCGAGCCGGCCAGCGCGCGTGCCTGCGCCTGGCCGGTATCGTTCAGCGGGATATCGAGCTGCCCCTGCAGCCGCCGTTCGCGGTTCCAGGCCGTTTCGCCGTGTCGGATCACGATCAGGTGGGTGATGGCCAGCAGCGACTGCGGCCCGGGCGTGAACGTCATGCCGTTTCCTTCGCGCGCGCCGGGAGCGCGCTGTTCTTGCGCTTGCTTTTGATGTGGCGGCCGCGGCGGCGTCAGCCGGCCGACTGCTGCGCCGCCAGTTTCGGATTCAGGGTATAGGTGCCGGTCAGGCTGGCCTGGTCGAGCACGTGGCCCGCGATCGCCTCGCGCACCTGCGCGCCGGTGAAACGGCCTTCGAGCGGCAGGCGGTCCAGATCGAGCGCATAGATCGTGAACACGTAGTGGTGCACGATCGCATCGTTCCACGGCGGGCACGGGCCATCGTAGCCGTAGTAGTCGCCCGCCATGTCCTTGTCGCCGGCGAACCAGTTGGTGTAGTCGTTGACGCCGTGGCGCAGGCCGCCCGCGGCCGCGGTACCGCCGGTCGCCTCCGGACCGGGCTTGCCGCGCGCGATCACGCCGTCGCTGTGCGAGCCGGCCGAGATCGTCGTCAGTCCCGGCGGAATGTCGACCAGCACCCAATGGAAGAAGTCCACGCGCGGCAGGCTGGCCGGCACCTCGCGGCCCTGCTGGTTGACGTCGTCGCCGCGGCTGGGCACGTCGCGATCGTGGCAGATCAGCACGAACGAGCGCGTGCCGGACGGCGCGCCGTCCCAATGCAGGTCGGGATTGCGGTTGCTGGACAGCGTGATGTGGTTGGCGGCGTCCGGCACGGCAAAGGCGAACTCGCCGGGAATCGGCGCCATGTCGGCAAAGGCGTTGCTCCAGAGTCTCATGCTTGTCTCCTTGCGCTCAGAGGTTGGCCGCGCGCGGCGGCGTGGATGACGGGGCGGACGGCGGCGGCACGCGCAGCCAGAATGTGACCGGGCCGTCGTTGACCAGGCTGACCTGCATCATCGCGCCGAACTCCCCGGTCTGCACCACGGGGTGGGCGGCGCGCGCGCGGGCGACGAAATGCTCGTACAGGCGGCGGCCATCTTCCGGCGAAGCCGCCGGCGTGAAGCTGGGCCGCGTGCCGCTGTTGGTATCGGCGGCCAGCGTGAACTGCGACACCACCAGCAGGCCGCCGGGCGTGCCCTGGCCGTCGATGTCGCGCACCGGCAGGTTCATCTTGCCGGCCGCGTCCGAAAAGACGCGGTAGCCAAGCAGCTTGGCCAGCAGCCGCTCGGCCTCGCCCTCGGTGTCGCCCCGTTCGGCGCAGACCAGCGCCAGCAGGCCGGCACCGATCTCGCCGGTGACACGGCCATCGACCGTGACGCTGGCGCGCGCCACGCGCTGGATCAACGCGATCATCGGCCCGGCCTCAGGACAGCGTCACGCGCGCGAAACGGCGCTTGCCGACCTGGACCACATAGGTGCCGGCCTCGACCTTCAGCGCCTTGTCGCTGATCTGGGTGCCGTCGATGCGCACCCCGCCCTGCTCGACATTGCGGTTGGCCTCGGACGTCGACGGCGCCAGGTTGGCCTGCTTGAGCAGCTGCGCGATGCCCATGGGCGCGCCGGACAGGCTGACCTCGGGGATATCGTCGGGCACGCCGCCGCGGGCACGGTGATTGAAGTCCTCCAGCGCCTTGTCGGCGTCGGCGGCGCTGTGGAAGCGCGTGACGATCTCCTGCGCCAGCATCACCTTGCAGTCGCGCGGATTGCGGCCGAGCGCCACTTCCTGCTTCATCAGGTCGATCTCGGACATGGGGCGGAACGACAGCAATTCGTAGTAGCGCCACATCAGGTCGTCCGAGATACTCATCAGCTTGCCGAACATCTCGCTGGGCGGCTCGGTGACGCCGACGTAGTTGCCCTTGGACTTGGACATCTTCTCGACGCCGTCCAGCCCGACCAGCAGCGGCATCGTCAGGATGCACTGCGGCTCCTGGCCGTACTCCTTCTGCAACTCGCGGCCGACCAGCAGATTGAACTTCTGGTCGGTACCGCCGAGCTCCAGATCGGACTTCAATGCAACTGAGTCGTAGCCCTGCATCAGCGGGTAGAGGAACTCATGGACCGAAATCGGAATCCCAGACCGGTAGCGTTTGGTGAAGTCGTCACGCTCCATCATCCGGGCGACGGTGTACTTGGCGGCGAGCTGGATCATGCCGCGCGCGCCCAATGGGTCGCACCACTCGCTGTTGTAGCGGATCTCGGTCCTGGACGGGTCCAGCACCAGGCTGGCCTGGCGGTAATAGGTCTGCGCGTTGGCTTCGATCTGTTCGCGCGTCAGTGGCGGCCGGGTGCTGTTGCGGCCGGACGGGTCGCCGATGGTCGAAGTGAAGTCGCCGATCAGGAAGATCACGTGATGGCCGAGGTCCTGCAGCTGGCGCATCTTGTTGAGCACCACCGTGTGCCCGATGTGGATGTCCGGCGCGGTCGGATCCAGGCCCAGCTTGATCCGCAACGGCACGCCGGTCGCTTCGCTGCGCGCCAGCTTCTGCAGCCATTCGGATTCGATCAGCAGTTCGTCGCAGCCGCGCCTGGACACTTCCAGCGCGTGCATCACGGACGGTGTCAGGGGGTAGGAGGTCGCGGCGCCGGAGGATACGTCGGTCATGACTTAAGTCGTTGAAATACTTGAACATTCGGGCGGACACCGGGGAAGTTTTTGGTATAATCCGCCGATTCGGCCAGCCGGGAGCCCTCCCGCCGGCCAACCGCCATTGTAGGCGGCAAACGAAAGACAGCCCGCGCCGCACCTCGGGGGAGGAAGGCAGACACGCACAGATCGTCGCGGCAGCGGAGCCCGAACCAAGGCAGAATTTTACGTGATGTGGTCCAGACTCCGCGAAGTTTTCGCGCGTGAGCTCGTGGTGCTCGTCGATCCGACCCATGCGCTGCATGCGCGCCGCCGCAAGCAATTGACGGCGTCGGTCGCGACCGTCTTTACGCTCGGCATGGCCGCCGCCATGGGCGTGGCGCCCCGCACCGCCTACGACGACCCCGATGCGCCGCGCGTGGTCCAGGGCATGCGCTTGCCCGACCTGCGCGACCAGCTCGAGCGCCTGACCGATACCAGCGTCACCTTCGTCCGCCAGGAGCGCATGCAGCGCGGCGACACCATCGCCACGCTACTGAAGCGGCTTGGCGTGGACGACCCCGACGCCCAGGCCTTCATCCACAAGAACCCGACCGCGCGCGGCCTGTTCAAGCTCGAACCGGGCCAGATCGTGCAGGCGGAAGTCGACCAGAGCAATCTGCTGGTGTCGCTGCAGGCCAACCTGGGCGGCGACGTGTCGATCTCGCGCCAGCTGGTGATCGAGCGCGCCGGCGACCTGGCCGATCCGGACTACAAGGCCCGCATCGAGGTCGTCAAGAACGAGCTGCACTACGAAATGGGCTCGGGCACGATCGGCACGGGCGGCTTCTTCAAGGCAATGGACGCGGCCAACGTGCCGGACGAGGTCGTCGATCAGATGATCTCGATCTTTTCGGGCGTGATCGACTTCCACCACGACATCGTCAAGGGCGACCGCTTCCGCATCGTCTACGAATCGGGCTATCGCGACGGCGCCTTCGTGCGCAACGGCCGCGTGGTCGCGATCGAACTGATCAACCGCAACCAGCTGCACCAGGCGCTGTGGTACGCGCCGGACGGCAAGAACGGCGCCTACTACACCTTCGACGGACGCAGCATGAAGCGGCCGTTCCTGCGCTCGCCGGTCGAGTTCTCGCGGATGTCGTCGGGCTTCGGCGGCCGGGACCATCCGCTGCATCACCAGTGGCTGCAGCACAAGGGTGTGGACTTCGCGGCGCCGACCGGCACCAAGGTGTTCGCCACCGGCGACGGCGAAGTCGACTTCGTCGGCCAGCAGAACGGCTACGGCAACATCATCGTCATCAAGCACCACAACGGCTACTCGACCTACTACGCGCACCTGTCGCGCTTTGCCGGCATCCAGCAAGGCCAGCGCGTGATGCAGGGGCAGCTGATCGGCTATGTCGGCTCGACCGGCTGGGCCACCGGACCGCACCTGCACTACGAGTTCCGCCACAACGACGTGCCGCAGAATCCGCTGACGATCACGCTGATGGAATCGCCGGCGCTGACCGGGCGCGCGCGCCAGCAGTTCCTGAGCTACACCAGCGACATGCTGAGCCGGATCAACGCGCTGCGCACCTACAACGTCGCCTCCAACGGCAACTGACGCGGCACCGAGCGCAACGCCCCACGCCGCGATGTCCACCACGCGCCCCGAGCTCCTGATCGGCCTGATGTCCGGCACCAGCATGGATGGCGCCGACGGCGTGCTGGTGGACTTCGCCGCGGCGCAGCCGCGGGTCCTTGCGGCCAGCCACCAACCCTTCCCCGACGATCTGCGCGCCGCCTTCGGCGCGCTGCAGCAGCCCGGCGACGACGAGATCCAGCGCGAGGCGCTGGCCGCCAACGCGCTGGCGCGCGTCTACGCCGACTGCGTGGCCACGCTGTTGCGGGACGCCGCGGTGCCGGCCGACGCCGTCGCGGCGATCGGTGCGCACGGCCAGACCATCCGTCATCGTCCGGGCCGCTACGACGGCATCGGCTATACGCGCCAGAGCCAGCATCCCGCGCTGCTCGCCGAGTTGACCGGCATCGACGTGGTCGCCGATTTCCGCAGCCGCGATATCGCGGCCGGCGGCCAGGGCGCGCCGCTGGTGCCGGCCGTGCATCAGGCGCTGTTCGGCCTGGCCGGCGAAACCCGCGTGGTCTGCAATATCGGCGGCATCTCCAATATCAGCGTGCTGCCCGGCAATGGCGGGCCGGTAATCGGCTTCGACTGCGGCCCCGGCAATGCGCTGCTGGACCACTGGATCGCCCGCCATCGCGGCCTGCCGTTCGACGCCAACGGCGACTGGGCGGCCGGCGGCCGCATCGACGAGGCGCTGCTGGCGCGGCTGCTCGACGAGCCCTATTTCAAGCAATCCCCACCCAAGAGCACCGGCCGCGACCTGTTCCATCCGGCCTGGCTGGACGCACGGCTACAGGACGCCGAACGCGACCCCCAGCACGTGCAGGCTACGCTGGCGGCGCTCACCGCCGAAGCGATTGCCCGGGATATCCGCCGCTATGCGCCCGACGCGCGGCGCCTGATCGTCTGTGGCGGCGGTGCCTGCAACGGCTTCGTGATGACGCGCCTGGCGGCCGCGCTGCCGGGCGTGACGGTTCAGACCACGGACGATTTCGGCGTGCCGGTTTCGCAGGTCGAGGCGCTCGCGTTTGCCTGGCTGGCGCGCCAATGCCTGCGGCGGCAGCCAGGGAACATGCCGACCGTGACCGGCGCCGCCGGCCCGCGCGTACTCGGCGCGATTTATCCACGCTGAACTCTCCACGCGGAACCGTCCACGCTGAACTGTCCACGCTGAACTGTCCACGCTGAACTGTCCACGCTGAACTGTCGGCGCTGATCTGCCCCGGCGCCGCGCCGGCCTCCCCTAGCGGTCCGCGCTGCCTTGCGCCTCGTCGCGCAACGGCGCGGCGCCCCGCTCCTGTTCTACCCACTGAATGAAGGCCTCCGCGACCGGCGAGGGCCGGATCGACTCGGCCCGCGCCAGCACCACGCGCTGCGGCGTCACGGTCTCGCGCAATGGCCGGCAGGCGATCGGCGTGCCGTCATAGCTGCGGTCGCCGGCAGGACGGGTGCACGACAGCGCCACGCCATAGCCGTGCGCGACCAGCCCGCGCTGCATCTCGAAGGTCTGCGTGTACTGATGCAGCTGCGGATACAGGCCGTGCGCCCAGAACAGCGACAGGAAGTACTCGCGTGTCTGCGCGATGTCCTCCAGGATCAGCCGCTCGCCGGCCAGTTCCGCCAGGCTGACGTCCGGCTGCGCGGCCAGCCGATGGTCGGCCGGCAGCAGCGCGTAGGGAGCCAGTTCGGCAAGACGCCAGCGCAGCACGCGGTGATCGAAGCCGAGGTCGTAGGTCAGCGCCAGCTCCGCCTTGCCGGCGTGCAGCGTGCGGGCGACCGTGGCAAGGTCGGCTTCGAACAGCGTCACCGCGACGCCGGGATGGCGGGCCCGAAACCCGGCCAGCAGCGCGGGCACATGGTAGGGGCCGAGGTCCTGGAAGCAGACCAGCGACAGCTGGCCGCTCAGCGTCGCCGCTTGGCTCTCTTCGGCGCCGATACCGGCCGCCAGCGCCAGGATGTCGCGGGCGCGCGCCAGCAGCCGTTGGCCGGCCGGCGTCAGCTCCAGTCCGCGGCTGACCTGCCGGCGAAACAAGGGCGTGCCGAGGATCTGCTCGAGCTGGCCGATCGCCAGCGACACCGACGGCTGAGAAACATGGCGCACGCGCGCCGCACCGCTGATGCTGCCCTGCTCGGCGACGGCAACGAAATATTCGAGTTGGCGGAAGGAGAAGGCGATCATCGGTGGCGGCTCGGCGCAGTCGCGGCCCATCTATAGCAGATGGCTATATTGGAACATAGAGAATATATGCTTTCCCTATTTTGGCGGCGGCTCGATACTGGCGTGGCGGACAAATATCAACGGGGGGAGCAGATGGAAATCACCACCACACAGATCGAGACCTACCAGCGCGACGGCGCGCTGGTGCTACGCGGTGCCTTCAGCGGCTGGGTCGAGCGCTTGCGCGAAGGCTTCGAGCAGAACCTGGCCGAACCGGGGCCGTTTGCCATCGAAAATGTGCGCGCCGGCGAGAGCGGCCGGTTCTTCGAGGACTACTGCAACTGGCAGCGGATCCCCGCCTTTGCCGCCTTCATGCGCGAATCGCCGGCGGCCGCGATTGCCGGACAGCTGATGCGCTCGCAAGCGGCGCAGGTCTTTCACGAGCACATCCTCGTCAAGGAACCGGGCACCGCCAAGCCGACGCCCTGGCATCAGGACCTGCCCTATTACTGCGTCGATGGCTGGCAGACTGCCAGCTACTGGATTCCGCTGGACCCGGTCACCACGGCGAACACGCTGCGCGTGGTGCTCGGCTCGCATCGCTGGCCCAAGCTGGTGCGGCCCAAGCGCTGGGCCAGCAACGACAACTTCTATGCCGGCGACGATGCCTTCATGGAGATGCCCGACGTCGAAGACGGCTCGCACCGGATCCTGACGCCGGAACTGGAGCCGGGCGACGCGGTGGTGTTCGACTTCCGCACCGTGCATGGCGCCGCGGGCAATACCGGAAGCGGACGCCGGCGCGCGTTCTCGGCGCGCTTTCTCGGTGACGACGTCCGCTATGTAGAGCGTCCCGGCCGCACCTCGCCGCCCTTCCCTGGTATCGGGCTTGCCAACGGCGAACGAATGCGGGAAGACTGGTTTCCGGTGGTCTGGCGCGCGGCGCAGTAAGGCGCGGACCCGGTCGGAAAGAGACAACAAAAAAGCGCACCGAGGTGCGCTTTTCGCTGAGGCGGACTGGCGTCAGACCGAGAACGACGAGCCGCAACCGCAGGTGGTCGTGGCGTTCGGGTTCTTGATCACGAACTGGGCGCCGTTGATGTCTTCCTTGTAGTCGATTTCGGCGCCGACCAGGTACTGGTAGCTCATCGAATCGATCAGCAGCGTGACGCCGTTCTTCACCATCGTGGTGTCGTCCTCGTTCACTTCCTCGTCGAACGTGAAGCCGTACTGGAAGCCGGAACAACCGCCGCCCTGCACGAAGACGCGCAGTTTCAGATCGGCATTGCCCTCTTCCTCGATCAACTGCTTGACCTTGTCGGCGGCGCTGTCGGTAAAGACGAACGGGGCCGGCACGTCCTCGGTAATGGGTGCCTCTGCGACTGCGTTCATGGGGTTCTCCTATTTAGATACGCCGGTATTCTAAGCGCACTGGAAAGATCGTGCCGATCCCCCATCGATTCAAGGGGCATGGTGCACGCGTATTTCCTGGCGCGCGGCCTCAGGCGCTTTCCTCGCTGCCTGCGGCCAGTTTCAGGTTGGGCAACGCCTTGGGCTCGGTGTTCCCGAGCGGAACCAGACGGCCCTCGACAATTGCGCCCTGGTGCATTTCCAGAGCCGCGTAATGCACTTCGCCCTGCACGCGTGCCTGTGGCTGCAACTCGAGCAGCTCGGCGGCATGCACGGGACCGGTCACCGTGCCGTTCAGCACCAGATGGCCGACCTTGACCTCCCCCTCGACCACGCCGGACTCGCTGACCACCAGCATGCTCGGCTGCTCGGCCACGGCCAGCACATTGCCGCGCACGCGGCCGTCGAGCCGCAGGCCGCCCGAGAAGTGCAGGTCGCCTTCGACGACGGTCTGGCGACCGATCAGGGTGTCGATCGTCAACCCTTTCTTCTTCGAAAACAGCATCGCGGCCTCACTGGGGAACTTGGGAAAGCGCCATTGTATCCATGACGATGCATTGTGCGGCCAACTGCCCGTCCGACCGTGATGCCACAACAACGCTGTCGGCGGCGACGCTCGGGTCGACGATGCCCACAAAACAAAAACCGCACGGCAGGCGTGCGGTTCTTGCTGGCTGCGCAATCCGGGACAGGATCCCGGATCGCCCGGCGCATCAACGCTTCGAGAACTGCTTGCGACGACGTGCCTTGTGCAGACCGACCTTCTTACGCTCGACTTCACGCGCATCGCGGGTGACGAAGCCGGCCTTCGACAGCGCGGACTTCAGCGTGGCGTCATAGTCGATCAGCGCGCGGGTGATGCCGTGGCGCACCGCACCGGCCTGGCCGGTTTCGCCGCCGCCGGTCACGTTGACCTTGATGTCGAAGGTCTGCGCGTGGGCAGTCAGTTCGAGCGGCTGGCGCACGATCATCAGCGAGGTTTCGCGAGCGAAGTACTCGTTGATGGGCTTGCCGTTGACGACGATGTCGCCCTTGCCCGACTTGATGAAGACACGAGCCACAGCGCTCTTGCGGCGGCCAGTACCGTAGTTCCAATTTCCGATCATGGATGGCCCCCTTAGATTTCCAGCGCCTTGGGCTGCTGCGCTTCGTGCGGATGCTCGGCTTCGGCGTACACCTTCAGCTTCTTGATCATCGCGTAGCCCAGCGGCCCCTTCGGCAGCATGCCCTTGACAGCCTTTTCCAGGGCACGGCCCGGGAAGCGCTGTTGCATCTTGCCAAACGTGGTTTCGTAGATACCGCCCGGGTAGCCCGAGTGACGGTAGTACTTCTTGTCGGTTTCCTTCGTGCCGGTGACACGCAGTTTGGCCGCGTTGACGACGATGATGTAATCGCCCGTGTCGACGTGCGGAGTAAATTCCGGCTTGTGCTTGCCGCGCAGACGGCGTGCCACTTCGCTGGCGACACGGCCGAGGACTTTGTCCGTCGCGTCAATCACGAACCAGTCGCGCTTTACCTCATGAGGCTTGGCGGAAAAGGTTTTCATGATCTTTCCTGAGACTTGTAGAACCTGCCCGTAACATGACTTGCGTCGTCGGCCGGCCCTTTGGACCTGACCTTCCTGCTTGTGTGTGCAGGCTCTCCCTGAGTTCTTCTTCCGCGGGCATGACGGAAAAGCCCTCGATTATACTTGAGGTTCGCCGCTCGGCACAAGCAAACATTGCGTGTGCCGTCAAGGGATGGAGCCGTGCCGCGCCTGGCAGGCCACATTGCTGGGGCAAAAACCGCGCAGGGACGAAAAAAAACCCAAGCCGCTGAGGCTTGGGTTTGAATCCACCAAAGGAGGAGGGTGGAGGAGACACTGGGAGAACAACGGGACGGGGCCGGCGGTGCGGACTGGCGTCGGGAGACTGTCTCGGTCGCTTCGACCACCCTTCGCTTTCGCACTCTGGCGGGCCTTCGGCGCGCCGTCGTTCAATGGTTCGAATTATACATGACCGCTTGTGCGACGCAAGAAAATTTGCAGTGCGAAACGGCATTTCGTAATGCAAAAAATTGTCACGATGACGCCGCTCCGCAGAAATACTTAAAATTCAACGACTTAGTCCCACAGAGATATGTCACGAAACTGACATCTTAGAGGTTTCCCTCGGTTTTCCGGCCGTTCAGGCGGCAAAGACACCACACGGCGCAAGGAAAATTTGAGGAAAATGCAAGGGGTACGATGCACACGCGTCGCAGTCCCGAAACGAAACATTGAGAGCAGGAACGAACGAAATGGAATGCAAGGTCACCTGGATGGGCAACGACGGCATGAGCTTCGTCGCGCAGACCGGCAGCGGTCACCTCGTCGCGATGGACGGGGCCCCCGAGGGCGGCGGCCACAATCTGGCGCCGCGGCCGATGGAGATGGTGCTGCTCGGCACCGGCGGCTGCACCGCCTATGACGTGGTGCTGATCCTGAAGCGCGGACGCCACGATGTGCGCGGCTGTTCGGTCACGCTGCAGGCCGACCGGGCCGCCGAGGATCCAAAGGTGTTCACCCGAATCCACTTCAAGTTCACCGTGACCGGCCGCAACCTGAACCCGGCCACCGTCGAACGCGCGGTGCAGTTGTCGCACGACAAGTACTGCTCGGCGTCGATCATGCTCGCCAAGACGGCCGAGATCAGCCATAGCGTCGAACTGGTCGAAGTGTAATAGCGGGAACTTGATGCCGGCGCCTTGGCGCCGTGGAAGCGTTCCCGGTGCGGCGCACCGGGAAGCGAATTCGAAGCGAAGCAGGCCGATAAGCCGGATTCTGTGCGCGACGCGCGGGCCTTGCGGTCCGCGCGCGCGTGACAACCATTCCTCTAGGCCGACCGTTACCGGCCGGCTCCAGCTCCCTACCCGCAGACTCGGCGGGCCGCTTCATCGTCTGCCTATTTGGGATTGCTCCGGGTGGAGGTTACCGCGTTTCACCCTTCGCACCGGGCGAACCCGGCGCGAAGACTCGTCTCTGTGGCCCTATTCCGCACGTTGCCGTGGATGGCTGTTAGCCACCACCCTGCCCTGTGGAGTCCGGACTTTCCTCCCCTCGCCCGTTGCCAGGCGAGCAGCGGTTGTCTGTCCTGCTTCGCGGGCCGCAGTCTAGCACCTTTGCATGGGTCCCGCCGTTCCTCGATGCGCCGACGTCCGCGCGGCGGCCAGGACGAAACACCGTGGCGTCGTCGTAGAACCCGGCGTCGGCATTGGCCGGCCACCAGTGCGGAATGCCGAGCACCGGCAGCGGCGCGAAGCTGCTTCGGCCGCGCAGCTCGGCCCGCGCCAGCGTCTGGGCCAGCGGCGCGTCCAGCGAGCCTGGACGCGGATCCGCGGGCGCCATGGCGATCGGCCAGGCGTGCGCGGTGATGGACTTGTAGGGCGCGACCAGCTTTTCCAGCAAGGCATGGCCGAACGGCACCACCGTGCAGCGGCCGTGCCACGCATCCCGGCCCTCGACGAACAGCTCGCGCCAGCGGAATCCGCGCAGCGCCGCTTCCAGCAGCGGCTCCGCGCTGACGAACAGCACTGCGTTCTCGTCGAACAGCGTGGCCGCGTCGCGCAACGGCCCGCGCGTCGGCTGCACGCCGTCCGCGGCAATGGCCTCGGCCTGCAGCCGGTTCAGCATCGCCTTTGTCCGCGGGAAATGCAGCCAGATCAGGCCGTTGAAGACATCGTGCAGGTTGTCGCGCGTCGGCACCTCGCCATGCGCGTGGATATGCGCCTCGTAGGCGGTGCCGGGCGGCAGCGCCTGCTGGGGGACGAAGCGCAGAGGCAGTCCGGCGGCATTGGCCAGCCCTCGCGCGGTGGCGACGGCGTCGAGCGCCGCATGGACCGGCCGGCCCTGGCAAACGTGGGCCGCGATCGCGGCGCCCGCCTCGGCGAAAGGCGCAAACCAGGGCCGGGACCAGTCGATCCCGGCCAGCTGGAGCGCCACGTCCCCCGTGGACCGCGGACGCTCGGCTGCCGGCTCAGTGCCGCGCGCACCCAACGCTCAGGCGGCCAGCGAGGCCTTCCATTGCAGCGTTTCGCCGCCGCGCAGCGGCACCAGCTCGGTCTCGCCGTACGGCAGCGCTTCGGGTAGCTGCCACGGCTCGCGCCGCAGCGTCAGCGTGCCGGTATTGCGCGGCAGGCCGTAGAAGTCGGCCCCGTGGAAGCTGGCGAAGCCTTCCAGCTTGTCGAGCGCGCCGGCCGCGTCGAAGGCCTCGGCGTACAGCTCCATCGCATGCAGCGCGGTATAGCAGCCGGCGCAGCCGCAGGCATGTTCCTTCAGGCCGCGCGCGTGCGGCGCGCTGTCGGTGCCCAGGAAGAAGCGCGGATTGCCCGATACCGCCGCGGCGACCAGCGCCTGGCGATGCGTCTCGCGCTTGAGCACGGGCAGGCAGTAGTAATGCGGGCGGATGCCGCCGATGAAGATGGCATTGCGGTTGTACAGCAGGTGATGCGCGGTGATGGTCGCGCCGATCGGACCGTCGGCCTCGCGCACGTAGTCGGCCGCGTCCTTGGTCGTGATGTGTTCGAACACGACCTTCAGCGCCGGGAAATCGCGCCGCAGCGGCGTCATCACGCGCTCGATGAAGACTGCCTCGCGATCGAACAGGTCGATCTCGCTGTCGGTGACCTCGCCGTGCACCAGCAGCGGCAGCCCGACGCGCTGCATCGCTTCCAGCGCCGCGCTGCAGCGGCGGATATCGGTCACGCCGGCATCGCTGTTGGTGGTGGCGCCGGCCGGATACAGCTTGACCGCATGGACGAAGCCGCTCGCCTTGGCGGCGACGATCTCGTCGGCTTGCGTGTTGTCGGTCAGGTAGAGCGTCATCAACGGTTCGAATGACAGGCCGGCCGGCAGCGCGGCCAGGATGCGCGCGCGGTAGGCCTCGGCCTGCGCCACCGTGGTGACCGGCGGCTTCAGGTTCGGCATCACGATGGCGCGCGCGAACTGCCGCGCGGTATCGGGCAGCACCGCCGCCAGGGCCGCGCCGTCGCGCAGATGCAGGTGCCAGTCGTCGGGGCGGGTGATGGTCAGGGTCTGGGTCATGACTTCGGCAAATCGAAAGCGTGGGGATTGAGCGGGCGGCGGCGGACGAACGGCGATCGGCGATTACAGGATCAGGATGGCGCGGTAGTCGTTGACGTTGGTACGGGTCGGGCCGGTCACGACCAGGTCGCCGATCGCATCGAACAGGCCCCAGGCGTCGTGCGCCTCCAGCTGGCGACGCGCCGGCATGCCGGCCGCCTCCGCACGGGCCAGCGTGTCGGGACCGGCCAGCGCGCCGGCATTGTCCTCGGAGCCGTCGATGCCATCGGTATCGGCGGCGATCGCATGGACGCCGGCCACGCCTTCCAGTTCGATCGCCAGCGACAGCAGGAATTCGGAACAGCGGCCGCCGCGGGCGCGTCCGGCGCCGTCCTTGGGCAGCGTCACCGTGCATTCGCCGCCGGAAATCAGCGCCACCGGCGCGGCAAACGGCGCATTGTACGCGCGGATCTCCCGGACCAGCGCCGCGTAGACGCGCGCCACCTCGCGCGCCTCGCCGGTGACGGTGTCGCCCAGGATCACCGGCGTCACGCCGTGCGCGCGGAACACGCCGGCGGCGGCGGCCAGGCTGCCGTGGGCGGTGGCGATCATGCGGTTGTCGACGCGCGCGAACAGCGGATCGCCGGGCTTCGGCGTCTCGGCATGTTCGCCGCGCGCGCCGGCTTCGAGATAGGCCTGCACAGCCGGTGGCACGCGTGCCTCGTAGCGGCGCAGGATCGCCAGCGCATCGTCATAGGTACTGGGATCGGCAACGGTCGGGCCGGAAGCGATGGCGCTGGGATCGTCGCCGGCGACGTCGGAGACGATCAGCGTGGTCACCGGCGCGCGGCTGGCCTGGGCCAGGCGCCCGCCCTGGATACGCGACAGATGCTTGCGTACCACGTTCATCTCGGTGATCGGCGCCCCGCAGCGCAGCAGCTCCTGCGTGGTGGCGCGCAGATCGGCCATCGACACGCCGTCGGCCGGCAGCGACAGCAGGCTCGAGCCGCCGCCGGAGACCAGCACGATCAGCCGGTCCTCGGGGCCGAGCTCCTGCACGCGCGACAGGATCTCCGCGGCGGCGCGCTCGCCGGCCTCGTCCGGCACCGGATGGCCGGCCTCGATGACCCGCACGTGCCCGGTCGGCAGACCGTGCGCGTAGCGCGTGACCACCAGCCCTTCCAGCGCCACGCCGGCGCCGGCATAGGCGCGTTCGACCGCCAGCGCCATCGA
>NZ_AMPR02000267.1:0-3601 GCF_000307735.3 Cupriavidus sp. HPC(L)
GCACACGCACCGCCGCGTGCGACGCCCGGCGGCGGGGGAAGCGGAAGGTCACCACGGCGGCCGCCGCGACAGCCGTCCGCCTGGACACGGCGGCGGACACGGCCGCTGGCCCTTCGATGCCTGCGCCGCGTGCGGTCCTCCGCGCGCCGCGGACCACCACAGTTGAACCGCTGCGGTCCGGGCCGCAGCCGTTCAACGCACAGAAGTTCAACCGCAGCAGTTCAACGCAAGTCGTGCCCTGCATTCCAACCGAAGGAGAGAGCCATGCAAGACCTGATTCAACAAGCCAAGTTGTTCGCCCAGGACGATGACGGCGTCACCGCCATCGAGTACGGCCTGATCGCCGCGCTGATCGCCATCGTGATCATCGCCGGCGTCAAGCTGGTCGGACAGAACCTGAGCGCCGTGTTCGACAAGGTGCAGTCCGCGCTGAAGTAAGCCGAGCCACGCGCCGATGCGCTCGGCGCGACCGATACCCGCGGAGGCCGGCGTTCCGGCTCCGCGGGCCCGCGCCACCTACTGGAGACACCGATGCGCGCGCAAGCGAATTCCCTCCGCGGCTTCGTCGACGACGATCACGCGGTCAGCAGCATCGAGTACGCGCTGATCGCGATGCTGATCGCGCTGGTGATCATCGTCTCGGTCAAGGCCGCCGGCGAGGCCCTGAGCAATATCTTCGACAAGGTCGCGTCCTCGTTCTGACGACGCGGCCCTGCCCCGACCCAACGCCCTGCACCGTGCGACCGGAGCCCGCCATGCCGAACCCGCATCTCGCCACGATGATCGGACCTGCCGCGATGCTGCTGGTGCTGGCCGCCGCGGCCAGCGATCTGCATTGCCGCCGCATTCCCAACTGGCTGACCTTCGGCGCCTGGCTGCTGGCGCTGCCGGTACAGCTGGTGCTGTCCGGCCTCGGCGCCGGTGCGCTGTCCTGGGCCGCGGGCTGGCTGACGGGGCTGGCGATGTTCCTGCCGATCTATCTGCTGCGCGGCATGGCCGCCGGCGACGTCAAGCTGATGGCCGCGGTCGGCGCCTGGCTGGGCGCGGGCATGGCCTTCGACATCGCGCTGACGGCCTTCGTGCTGGGCGGCGTCTGGGCACTGGGCTGGACGCTGTGGCACGGCAATCTGCGCCAGCTGCGCGAGAACGTAGTGCGGATCGTGCTGGCGCCTGGCGCGTTCAACCCGGACCGGCGCAAGCCCGCGGTACTCGACGCGTCGGTGTCGGTCGGCGCGATGCCCTACGGCGTGGCCATCGCCGCCGGCACGATCGCGATGCTGTTCGCGTCGGCATAGCCACCAGCACAGAGCGGGGGATCCCATGATCGAGCAAACACCGAATGCGCCGATACACGGTCTGCCGGGCGTGGCCAATGCCGCGGCCAATGCCGGCGGCCATGGCCACTCGCGCGCGCCGGCCAACGCCGCCACGGAATGCGCCACAGAATGCGCCCAGCCGCAACCATGGCATGTGGCCCCGCGCACCGTTGCCGATACGGGCATCGACATCACGATGCTGGGCACCCTGCTGATGAAGGCCGCCTATCTGTACCGCAACGTCACGCTGCTGCAGCTGGCCGAGACGCTGCGCCTGCCCGGCTCGGTGATCGGCGAGATCGCGACCGCCTGCGTGCGCGAGAGGCTGCTGGAGATCGCGCATCGCGGCGCCAGCGACCTGGACGTGCGCTACCGGCTGACCGACGCCGGCTATGCGCGCGCCGCCGAGTTCGCCGCGCGCTGCAGCTATGCGGGCCCGGCGCCGGTGACGCTCGACGCCTACCTGGAAGCGGTGCGGCACCACTCGGTGCGCGACGCCAGCGTGTCGAAGGCCGATGTGGCCGCCGCGCTCGGCGACATGGTGGCCGCGCCCCATATCGTCGACGAGGCCGGCATCGCGTTGAATTCGAGCACCGCACTGCTGCTGTACGGTCCGCCCGGCAGCGGCAAGACGTTCCTCGCGCGCCGGCTGCGCGAACTGATGCCGGGCGCGGTGCCGGTGCCGCACGCGATCACCGTGGCCGGCGAGATCATCCAGGTGTTCGATCCGCTGGTGCACGTGCCCTTCGACGAGGGCGCCTACCCCGGCTGGGGGCGCGGCGCGGACCGGCGCTGGATCCTGTGCCACCGCCCCGCGGTGCTGACCGGAGGCGAGCTGACGCTGGACATGCTGGACCTGCGCTACGACGCGGTCGCCGGCTACTACCAGGCGCCACCGCACATGAAGGCCAACAACGGCGTCTACATCGTCGACGATCTCGGCCGCCAGCTGGTCGGCGTCAACGAGCTGCTGAACCGGTGGATCGTGCCGCTGGACCGCGGCGTCGACATGTTCACGCTGCACAGCGGCGTGCGCTTCTCGGTGCCGTTCGACGTATGGCCGGTGTTCTCGACCAACCTGGACCTGGGCGCGCTCGGCGACGACGCCTTCCTGCGCCGGCTCGGCAGCAAGCTGTTCGTCGGCCCGCTCGCCGAGGATGACTACCGCGAGGTCTATGCGCGCGCCGCCCGCGCGCTGGGCCTGCACGGCGCCGACGACGTGTTCCGCTTCCTGCTCGAGGGCTTGCACATGGCCGACGGCATTCCGCTGCTGGCCTGCATCCCGGGCGACCTGCTCAAGCTGGTCGACTCGGCCAGGCGCTATCACGGCGGCGAGCCACGCGTCAGCGAGGAAGCGCTGCGGCGCGCCTGGCACGCGTATTTCGGCCGCGAGATCGGCGACGGCATGCGCTGGCGCAGCGGCTCGCGCGCTACGGCGCGATAGCTTCGTCGAGCTCGGACGACGGACAAGGAAACAACGAAAAAACGAGGGAAACGAGGGCAACCTCAGGGGAGAGCTTCCATGAAAAACGCACGGGCAATGTTGATGCTTCTGGTCGCACTGGCCGCCGGGGTAGCGGCCGTGGTCGCGGCCTCGCGCTGGCTGATGCAGCAGTCATCGAACTCGGTCGCGCAGGTGGTGGTCGCCGCCAGCGACATCAACCTGGGCCAGCCGATCGGCCCGGAAAACCTGCGGCTGGTCAGCTGGCCCAGCGCCAGCGTGCCGCCCGGCGCCTTCACCAACGCCGCGCTGCTGCAGGGCCGTGTCGCGCGCACCAGCGTGCTGCGCGGCGAACCGGTGCTCGAGGCCAAGCTGGCGCCGCAGGGCACAAAAGGCGGCCTGTCGGCGGTGATCGGCGAAGGCAGGCGCGCGATCACGGTGCGCGTCAACGACGTGGTCGGCGTGGCCGGCTTCGCGCTGCCGGGCAATCTGGTCGACGTGATCGTCAACACCGCCGCCGACGCCAGGCGCAACGGCGCGGGCAGCGGCGACGCCAGCATCTCGAAGATCGTGCTGGAGAAGATCCTGGTGCTGGCGGTCGCGCAGCAGGTGAGCCGGGACGATACCCAGCCCAAGGTGGTCAACGCGGTGACGCTGGAGGTCACGCCCGAACAGGCCGAGAAGCTGGACGTCGCGCGCAGCGTGGGCACGCTGTCGCTGGTGCTGCGCAATCAGGTCGACCTGGCCGCGGTCGACACCGAGGGCGCCACCAAGACCACGCTGCTTGGCACGCCCGCCGCCGCACCGGTGCCCGCGCCGCTCAAGCCGGTCAAGGTCAGCGCAC
>NZ_AMPR02000266.1:0-3621 GCF_000307735.3 Cupriavidus sp. HPC(L)
CGGCCTGCCCAGGCCCACCGCCGCTACCGTGGCGCCGGCCGCCGCGAGAAAGCTGCCGCGCAGCAGATCGCGCCGGCGGCTGTCGATGCCGTGGCGCCCGATTTCTTGCCGCAGGTCGGCGCTGACGAAGTGTTCCGGCGCGGGCACGATGCGGCCCGGGCGACTACGGTCCGGCACGTTCGGTCTCCTCCGGCCGCTCGCCGCGCTCCGGTGCGGGCGCGGTCGGCATGCCTTGTTCGTATTGGGTCGCGCGCCGGTGGGGACCAATGCGCGCGTCGTCGTGATCTCGGTGTCCTGCCCTCGGCTCGCCTGCGCTCAGCGCATCGCGCCGGCCGCGCCCGGCTTGCGCCGCACCGCCGTGCGCCGCTTCGGCTCGGCGGGCATGAAGCGGTCCACCATCGCGACCTGCTGCGCGTCGTCCTCGATCCGCGCGGCAACCTGCACGCACACCGTGCGGCACAGCTCCACCACGCTCTGGTCGGCGATCGCGTAATACACCAGGTTCGCTTCCTTGCGCCGCGCCAGCACGCCGGAGCGGAACATTGCGTTCAGGTGGCGCGACACATTGGCCTGCGACGAACCGACCGTCTCGACCACGGCGCCGACCGGCTTCTCGCCGTCGCACAGCGCGTGCAGGATCTTCAGCCGCGTCGGCTCGGCGAGCAGCGCGAAGTAGTGCGACACCTGTTCGAAGACGCGATCCAGTTCGTTCATGCGATCCACTATATGCGTATATGCGTGAGCACGCATATATCGTTTACCCCCGCCTGGAGCGACGGCGGCGCGAAGGCCATGCTGCCGGGCCATGGGGCCGCCGCCCGGCAAGGCCGTGAGAATCGAGGCCACGCTCGCAGCCTTGCTAAAGTCCGCGGCATTCGACGATCGAGCCGTGGTACTCGGCGCCCATACATTGCGTTCCTCCACCACGACGAAGGAGCAGCGAAACATGGCCCGGATCTATCCGACTCCCTGTTCCCCCGAGGCGCTATTGCAAGCGGCCGAAGGCACGGCAGCCGCCGCACATGGCGACGCGGCCGGCGCGATGGGCGCTACGGCGCCGTACTTCGAAGCAAAGGGCGCCGTGCAGATCGGCCCCTATTCGGGCCGTCTGCGCTATCTGACGCCACCGCTTGCAAAGCGGCCGACGCGCGCCATTGCAGAGCTCGATGAAGCGGTGCAAAAACAGCGCAGCCTCTGCAGGAAACTGTTCGACAAGGTGTTTCGAGGCATCGGCCTGGACGGCCAGGTATTGCTGACCGAGACACAGTTCCACACGTTCCGGTACGTGGACAGCCTCTATGGACTGGCAGTGGATTCGCTCGGGCAAGGGAAGCGAACCGAGGCAGGCGAGGACATTGCGTGCATGGCGGCTTCCATGGAGGCCATCCGGGACGCGTCGGCGGCATTGGCGCGAATTCGGACGGCCGGCCGAAAGGGCGATCACTCCGCGCTCGAGCGGATTGCCGTCTCGATCTCTGTGCCGATCGTCGCCGAAGCGGCGTGGCGCGACGCCGTCAACATTCGGCGGCTCGTCGCGTTGTGCAGCACCAGCCGGCACATTCTTTCTCTCGCGGAAACCGGCGATCCGATGCACCAGGGAAGCGCGGTGGCGGGCCTGTGCCGCATGCTGGACGACGAGGCGACCATCCAGCGTATTGCCGACACACTGGCCAACGAAATCCGCGGCATGTCGTTCAGCGATGCCCGCAGGCGGGTGCTGCCCTTCCTGATTCAGGGCGCGCACTCCTCGTTTGCCATCAATCGCGCGGGCCAGGACCGCGTGCCGCAACTGTGGATCGCGCTGCGCGACACCGTGGCGACGAGCGAGGACGCGGCTATCCTGGCGAACGATCACGTCGCCTGCGGCCTGGGGGCATATCACCGCGCGATGAACTTCGTGCTGTCGGACAAACCGGCCAGCGATCGGATACGACTATCCCTGCTGGACCTGCTTCATATGGATCCGCTCGGCAACGGCTGGCGCATCAGCCCGGAAAACGGGCGCAAGGTGACGGCGTTTCTGACGGGCACTGCCGTGGAAAAGCAGGCGCAACCCGGCACGGCCTTGTCGCGCAGTGCGCTGCAGCTGGTCTGGGGCCACTCGGTCATCGCGACCGCCATCGACAAGTCGGCGCGGGACGCCATCGCGGCGGACGGCGACATCAAACCGTTGCAGCCGCTGCTGCGCACGCATCCAAACAAGAACTACGTCGCGCAGTATTGCCGCATTTCGCCCGTCATCGACACATGGAGCCGCGTATGCACCAGCCGCTATGGCGCACGCGAGGAGATTCATGCCGGCGCAAGCGGCAAGCCGCGGCGCGACGCCGCAGCGGTCACGTCATTTGCGGTGGCATGACGCCGGCATTGCCGAGTCCTCCCCTGGCGCGGCGCTGCCCGGGCGCTGCTTGGGCGCTACCCGGGGGCTTATCCGGGCTTATCCGGGCTTATCCGAGCGCGTCCGCCCAGATCGCGTTGGCCCAGGCGAACGCGTAGGTGCCTTCCAGCGTATTGGGCGCCGTCGACACGCCGCCGGAGTCCGGCACCGTCACCATCGTCTTCTTCTGCGGATCGTAGCGATGCACGCTGGCGACGTGGATCACCTCGCGATCGGACGTGAAGCTGTAGCAGGTGTTGTTGTACAGCGGCTCGGGATTGGGCTGCCGGCCCGACAGCAGCGCGACGATCGCGGCCGCCGCGATCTTGCCGTGCTGGTTGGCCATGTGGCCGGACTTGGGCATCAGCGGCGCGATCTGGATCGCGTCGCCCAGCACGTGGATGTTCGGCACGGCCTTCGATTCGAAGGTCAGGAAGTCGACCTCGCACCAGCGGCCGTTGGCCGTCGCCAGTCCGGTATTGACGGCGATCGCGCCCGCGCGCTGGGCCGGTACCACATTGGCGACGTCGACCCGCTCGTCGTCCTGGACCTCGAACTTCAGCGTGCGCGTGGCGGGATCGATATCGACGGTCTTGTATTGCGGCCGGTATTCGACGATGCCCTTGTACTTGCTGGCCCAGACCTGCTTGAACAGCGCGGCCTTCGACGTCACGTCGGGGTTCGCGTCGAGGATCAGCACCTTGCTGCGCGGCTTGGCCTGGCTGAAATAGTGCGCCACCTGGCAAGCGCGTTCGTAGGGTCCCGGCGGGCAACGGTAAGGCGCCAGCGGCACCGTCAGCGCATAGGTGCCGCCGTCGCGCATCGCTTCGAGCTGGCGGCGCAGCGCCACCGTCTGCGGACCGGCCTTCCATGCGTGCAGGATCTGGTCGCCTCCGGGCCGCTTCAGTCCGGGCACGTCGTCGGGCATGAAGTCGACGCCCGGCGACAGCACCAGCCGGTCATACGGCAGCGTACCGCCGCTGGCCAGGCGTACCTGGCGCTTCGACGGGTCGATCGCGGCGACGGTGTCGCGCACGACCTTGACGCCGTGGCGCCGGCTCAGCGCGTCGTAGGAAATCGTCAGGTCCTCGATCCGCTTGCTGCCGCCCAGTACCAGGTTCGACAGCGGGCAGGAGATGAACGTCGGATTCGGCTCGACCAGCGTCACGTCGATCGTGTTGTCGCTCCATTCGCGCAGATAGCGCGCGGCGGTCGCGCCGCCGTAGCCGCCGCCGACCACCACC
>NZ_AMPR02000265.1:0-3644 GCF_000307735.3 Cupriavidus sp. HPC(L)
CGCCGGCGCCGCGGCCAACGTGTCCGCCGCCGACCCATCGCACTCCAATTGACCGCGGGCCGCCCGAGCGCGGCCGCGCCTTACCGGGAATTTCTCCTATGTCCTCCATGCGAACTCACTACTGCGGTCTCGTGACCGAACAACTGACCGGCCAGGAAGTGGCCCTGACCGGCTGGGTGCAACGGCGCCGCGACCACGGCGGCGTGATCTTCATCGACCTGCGCGATCGCGAAGGGCTGGTGCAGGTCGTCTGCGATCCGGACCGCCCGGAAATGTTCAAGGTCGCCGAGGACATCCGCAACGAGTTCTGCATCCGCGTGACCGGCAAGGTGCGCGCGCGCCCGGCCGGTACCGAGAACGCCAACCTGACCTCGGGCAAGATCGAGGTGCTGTGCCACGAGCTGACCGTGCTGAACCCGTCGGTCACGCCCCCGTTCCAGCTCGACGACGACAACCTGTCGGAGACCACGCGCCTGACGCACCGCGTGCTGGACCTGCGCCGCCCGCAGATGCAGTACAACCTGCGCCTGCGCTACAAGGTCGCGATGGAAGTGCGCAAGTACCTGGACGAGCAGGGCTTCATCGACATCGAGACGCCGATGCTGGGCAAGAGCACGCCGGAAGGCGCGCGCGACTACCTGGTGCCGTCGCGGGTCAACCCGGGCCACTTCTTCGCGCTGCCGCAGTCGCCGCAGCTGTTCAAGCAGATGCTGATGGTGTCGGGCTTCGATCGCTACTACCAGATCACCAAGTGCTTCCGCGACGAGGACCTGCGCGCCGACCGCCAGCCAGAATTCACGCAGATCGACTGCGAGACGTCGTTCCTGACCGAGCAAGACATCCGCGACCTGTTCGAGAACATGATCCGCACGGTGTTCAAGAACACCATCGGCGTGGCGCTGGACGACCGCTTCCCGGTGATGGAATTCCGCGAGGCGATGGCCCGCTTCGGCTCGGACAAGCCGGACTTGCGCGTCAAGCTCGAATTCACCGAGCTGACCGAGGTCATGAAGGACGTCGACTTCAAGGTGTTCTCGGGTCCGGCCAACAGCGACAACGGCCGCGTGGTCGCGCTGCGCGTGCCCGGCGGCGGCCAGATCTCGCGCGGCGAGATCGATGCCTATACGCAGTTCGTCGCCATCTACGGCGCCAAGGGCCTGGCCTGGATCAAGGTCAACGAAGTGGCCAAGGGCCGCGATGGCCTGCAGTCGCCGATCGTCAAGAACCTGCATGACGCCGCCATCGCCGAGATCCTGAAGCGCTCGGGCGCGCAGGACGGCGACATCCTGTTCTTCGGCGCGGACAAGGCCAAGGTGGTCAACGACGCGATCGGCGCGCTGCGCCTGAAGATCGGCCACTCGGAATTCGGCAAGGCCAACGGCCTGTTCGAGGACGCGTGGAAGCCGCTGTGGGTCGTCGACTTCCCGATGTTCGAGTACGACGAGGAAGACGCCCGCTGGGTCGCGATGCACCACCCGTTCACCAGCCCCAAGGACGAGCATCTGGAATACCTGGCCACCGATCCGGGCAAGTGCATCGCCAAGGCCTACGACATGGTGCTCAACGGCTGGGAAATCGGCGGCGGCTCGGTGCGGATCTATCGCGAGGACGTGCAGAGCAAGGTGTTCCGCGCGCTGAAGATCAACGAGGAAGAGGCGCGCGCCAAGTTCGGCTATCTGCTGGACGCGCTGCAGTACGGCGCGCCCCCGCATGGCGGCATCGCCTTCGGCCTGGACCGCATCGTCACGATGATGGCCGGCGCCGATTCGATCCGCGACGTGATCGCGTTCCCGAAGACCCAGCGCGCGCAGGATCTGCTGACGCAGGCGCCGAGCTCGGTCGACGAGAAGCAGCTGCGCGAGCTGCATATCCGGCTGCGCACGCCCGAGCCTAAGGCTTCGGCGTGATGCCGCTGGCGAGCTAGCGAGAGACGACGGCCGTGCGCGAGCGCGGCCGTTTTTTTGTTTGTGTAGGCTGGGGAGGGCGATCGAGGTTTCCAATTGTTTCCCGTGGGAACGATCGGCCACCTCGCTGGGTCATCCATCGGGCTGCCACCGGCAGCAGCGCCTGACAACGGAGAACAAAGGTGACACTGGATATCGAACTGATCCGCCAATTCCTGCTGCAGCATGCGGAGACGATCCTGACCTGGCTGGTCGCCGGGCTGGTGATGATGCTGCTGGCGCGCTTCGAGCTGCGCCGCGCGGTGCGCAGGTCCGCGCAGGCGATGTCGGAATCGGTGGCGACCACGGTGGCCGCCTGCGTTCCCGATATCGCGCATGCCGCCCAGGTGGGCAGCGCGGCGGCCGAGGGCGGCGCGGTGCAGATGCAGCGCGCCGAGGCGCTGCGGCGCGTGGCACTGGACACAGTGGCGGCGGTGATGGCGCGCGGGCGCTGGCTCGAGGAGGTCGGCAACCTGCGCCTGCCCGAAGACGCGTTGCTGCCGGGCCGCCGCGGCAGCGGGGCCGATCCGCTGCTGGTGGTCGCGCCGCAGCCCGTGGTGCAGGCCTACCTGGCCGCGCAGCGGACCTTCGAAACGATGGCCGCGCAATTGCAGGCCCGCCGCCGCGACGCGCTGGCGCTGCAGGACGCGGCCCAGGCGCTGGTCGCCGAGGCCGCGCAGATCGAGCAGGAGACCGCCAGCATCGTGCTGCGCTTCGAACAGGTGAACGCCCAGGCCGCGCAGGCCCCGCAGGGCGAAGGCGGCGACTACCAGCGCTTCCTGATCCAGAAGTACCACGCGCTGGGCCAGCGCGAGAAGGAGGTCGCACAGGCCCGCACCGAGATGCAGGCGCGCGCCGCCCATGCCGCCGAGGCGCTGGCGACCGAGGCGCACGCCGCCGCGGCGCGCTACACCGAATCGCTGGCGCCGCTGATGCAGCAGCTGCGCGCCGCCTGGGGCCACGGCGACTCGCCCGACGTGTTCGACAGCTGGGTGCGGGAAGCGGGTGGGGTGCGCGAAGAGCGGGCCTGAGCCTCGTTTTTCTCCCCTCTCCCGCTTGCGGGAGAGGGGCGGGGGAGAGGGCAGGGGGCGGTCGTTATGCCCTCGCGGTATGAAAACCACCCCCTCTCCCCCGCCCTCTGCCCCTGAGGGGGAGAGGCAGGACACCGAGCGCGCCCCTCCGTGTCCTCTCCATCACATCACCCCCACGCCTCCAGGGCTTGTCGGACTAACCCCGGTGGCGCCATCAGGCAACTGCGTTAAGCTTGTCAGCCTGTTCCCGTCCGATCCCATGCCCTACAAGATTCCCGAATCCGTGCTGGTCGTGATTCATACGACCGATCTGCAAGTCCTGCTGCTGGAGCGGGCCGACCGTCCCGGCTTCTGGCAATCGGTCACCGGCAGCCTCGATACCCCCGACGAACCCCTGGCATTGACCGCCGCCCGCGAGGTGGCCGAGGAGACCGGCATCGTCGCGAGCGAGCACCGGCTGCAGGACTGGGGCCACCATATCGAATACGAGATCTACCCCGAATGGCGCCATCGCTACGCGCCCGGGGTCACGCGCAACGTCGAGCACTGGTTCGGCCTGTGCGTCGACCGGCCGCTGCCGGTCACGCTGGCGCCGCGCGAGCATCTGCAATCGGTCTGGCTGCCGTGGGAGCAGGCGGCCGCGCGCTGCTTCTCGTCGAGCAATGCCGAG
>NZ_AMPR02000264.1:0-3701 GCF_000307735.3 Cupriavidus sp. HPC(L)
CCCTTGCGGAAGGAAAACAGCGAAAGCAGGCCCATAGATTGGTTCGGTGCGGGCGGCAGGCGCGGCCGCCCCTTGGTTTGTCGCTCGACCGCGGCGCGTGCCCCGGAAGTGCCCGCGTAGTGCCCTGGAAAATGGTCCGCAGGCTAGTTGGCCTGGGTCGCGCGGTACGCCATCACGCCGGCCACGGTGTAGAACGATCCGAAGACCAGGATTCTATCATTCTCGGTGGCACGCTCGATGGCGTCCCGATAGGCCGCCTCGGGGCTCGCAAAGCACGCCGCGGTGGCATCCGGACCCGGCCGGAAGCCACCCTGCTCCAGGTGCTCCAGCAGGTCCTGCGCGCTGGCCGCGCGCGGCGTCGGCAGGTCGCACAGGCACCAGTGATCGACCTTGTCGCTCAGGTGGCGCAGCACGCCGGCGATGTCCTTGTCCGCCATCGCGCCGAACACCGCGTAGGTGTAGCGGAAGAACCCCATGTTGTCGAGGCTCTGGCCCAGCGTCGCGGCGGCATGGGGGTTGTGGGCGACGTCGAGGATCACCGTCGGACGGCCCGCCATCACCTGGAAGCGCCCGGGCAGATCGACGAAGGCGAGCCCATTGCGCACTTCCTGCGCGCTGACCGGCAGCCGGTCGCGCACCGCCTGCAGCGCGGCCAGCGCGGCCGACGCGTTCAGCAGCTGGTTGGCGCCGCGCAGCGCCGGATAGCCCAGACCATTGAGCTTGCGGCCGCGGCCGCTCCAGTCCCACTGCAGGCGCTCCTGGCCCTTGGCGGCCTGGTGCTGGAAATCGCGGCCGACCAGCCACAGGTCGGCGCCGATCGTCTCGGCGTGCTCGACCAGCGAGGCCGGGGGCATCGGGTCCCCGCAGATCGCCGGCACATGCGGGCGGAAGATGCCGGCCTTCTCGAAGCCGATCTTCTCGCGCGTGTCGCCCAGGTACTGGGCATGGTCGATATCGACGCTGGTGACGATCGCGCAGTCGGGATCGAACACATTGACCGCGTCAAGCCGGCCGCCCAGCCCGACCTCCAGGATGATCGCGTCGAGCTGCGCGGCGGCGAAGGCATGGACGATCGCCAGCGTGGTGAACTCGAAATAGGTCAGGCTGACCGGGTCGGCGAAGCTGGTGCGGGCGCGCTCGACCGCCTCGAAATGCGGCAGCAGCTGGGCGTCGGTGGCGATCTCGCCGTTGATGCGCGCGCGCTCGTTGAATGACAGCAGGTGCGGCGAGGTATGGCAGCCGACCTTGTAGCCTGCTTCCAGCAGGATGCGTTCGAGCATCGCGCAGGTCGAACCCTTGCCGTTGGTGCCGCCCACGGTGAAGACCAGCGCGTCGATGCGCAGGCCGAGCGCTTCCTTGACCCGGCTGATCCGGGTCAGGCCCATGTCGATGCCGACCGGATGCGCGGTTTCGAGGTGGGCCAGCCACTCGGGGAGGGAGGAGAAGATAGGCATGATGCTGCGGTGATCAGCTGCGGTTCGCGGGCCACCGCTCCCTTCTCCCGCTTGCGGGAGAAGGGCTGGGGGAGAGGGCAAGCGGTGGCGGCAGGCCCTGGGCGGGTTCCAAGCCACCCCCTCTCCCCAACCCTCTCCCCAACCCTCTCCCCCTGAGGGGGAGAGGGAGAACAGCACCCGTGAATCGATACTACTCAATGAAAAACGCGGACCAGGTCCGCGTCGTCAAACCATCCTTCGGCGATCGGCGTCCGTTCAGGCCACCGCGTCGGCCGGCTGCTTCTGCAGCAGCGCCAGCAGTTGCGCGAGCTCGGCACGCAGCTTGCGCCGGTCGACGATCATGTCGATGGCGCCCTTCTGCAGCAGGAACTCGGCGCGCTGGAAGCCTTCGGGCAGCTTTTCGCGCACGGTCTGCTCGATCACGCGCGGGCCGGCAAAACCGATCAGCGCCTTCGGCTCGGCGATCACCACGTCGCCCAGGAAGGCGAAGCTCGCGGAGACGCCGCCCATGGTCGGGTCGGTCAGCACGCTGATGAACGGCAGCCTGGCCGCCGACAGCTTGTTCAGCATCGCGGTGGTCTTGGCCATCTGCATCAGCGACAGCAGGCTTTCCTGCATGCGCGCGCCGCCGGTGGCGCTGATGCAGATGAACGGCACCTTCTGCTCCAGCGCCGCCTGCGCGCCGCGGGCGAAGCGCTCGCCGACCACGGAACCCATCGAGCCGCCCATGAAGGCGAATTCGAAGCAGCTGACCACCACCGGAATGGTGTGGATCGCGCCGCCCATCACGACCATCGCGTCGGTCTCGCCGGTCTCGTCCATCGCGGCCTTGATCCGGTCCGGATATTTCTTCGAGTCCTTGAACTTCAGCGCGTCGACCGGCACGATTTCCTGGCCGATCTCATAGCGGCCCTCGGCGTCGAGCAGCGAATCGAGCCGCTCGCGCGCGCGGATGCGCATATGGTGGTCGCACTTGGGGCAGACATGCAGATTGGCCTCGACGTCGGTCCGGTACAGCACGGACTCGCACGACGGGCATTTGACCCACAGGCCCTCGGGGATGCCCTTGCGGGACGAGGGGTCGGTCTGTTGAATCTTCGGGGGCAGGAGTTTATCCAACCAGCTCATCAAAACGCTCCTTTCGGATAAGGCCGCGGCCCGGCGCATCGCAGCGTGGCATTGCCGCTTGTTACGGCGCACGTGCGCGCAGGTGCAGGCCCGGCCATCGGCCAAGGCGGCGAATGTACCACGCTCGCCGCCCAGGGGCCGACTTTCTGTGCTGCGGGAGGCAGAAATCGGCGGCCGCCGGCGGTGAAATATCGCCGAAGTCCGCCAATATGAGGCTAATGCGTCACGCCTTGGCGTCCAGCGCCGCGCGGATCTCCGCGATAAACGAACGCAGCGATTGTACCGCCTGTTCCCGCGGCGCTTCCTCCAGCAGTTGCACCAGCCGGCTGCCGATCACGACCGCGTCGGCCACGCTGGCGATCGCGCGCGCGGTCTGCGCGTCGCGGATGCCGAAACCGACGCCGACCGGCAGGTTGGCGTGGCGCTTGATCACCGGCAGGCGCGCGGCGACGCTGTCGAGGTCGAGCGCGCCGGAGCCGGTCACGCCCTTCAGCGACACGTAGTACAGATAGCCGCTGGCCACCCTGGCGACCTGCGCGATGCGGGCGTCGGTGGTGGTCGGCGCCAGCAGGAAGATCGGATCGACGTCGTGCTCGCGCATCAGCTGGGCGAACGCCTCGCACTCCTCGGGCGGGTAATCGACCACCAGCACGCCGTCGACGCCGGCCTCGCGGGCGGCCTGCGCGAAGGCGCGCTCGCCCATCCGCTCGATCGGATTCGCATAGCCCATCAGCACCACCGGCGTGGCGGCGTCGCGCTGGCGGAATTCGCGCACCCACCCCAGCACCTGGGTCAGGCTGACGCCGTTGGCCAGCGCCCGCTCGGAGGCGCGCTGGATCACCGGGCCGTCGGCCATCGGGTCGGAAAACGGCACGCCCAGCTCGATCACGTCGGCGCCGCCCTCGACCAGCGCATGCATCAGCGCGACGGTCAGGCCGGGCTCGGGATCGCCGGCGGTGATGAAGGGGATCAGGCCCTTCCTGCCTTGTGCGGACAGCGCCGCGAAAGTCGTTTGGATGCGGGACATGGTCAGGATGCGAGGTGAGGCAGCGCGTCCGCCGGACCGGCGTCGTTGGCGGCTGCCGGGGTAGACGGGACGGCGGCGATCGAAGCGGCGGC
>NZ_AMPR02000263.1:0-3851 GCF_000307735.3 Cupriavidus sp. HPC(L)
CGAGATGGGCGCGGGCGCCGCCGCGCCGCAGGCCCGGGGGCGGCGGAATCCGAGGCGCATGATCCCGAGGTCCAATATCATCCGTCGTTGCGATCCGGCAAAGTCGCTATTTGACCACACCCGGCCGCCCGATCCGCAAACCCCGAGCGCCCGGGGCCGGCAAAGCTCGCCGCGGGATGGCAATACGGTAGAATCGCGGCAGTTTTCCATTCCCCTTTTGCATTCTGTATAGCTTTCCTGCCATGGCCATGTACGAATCCGACATCACCCAGTTCCTGAAGGCGCTCAAGCAGGAGCGCCCGTCGCTGGAGGCGGAACAGCGCCAAGGCCGCGCCCTGCTGTGGGACAAGGCCCCGATCGACCTCGAGGAGCGCCAGCGCGCCGAGGCATCGCGGGTCCCGCAGAAGCCCTACGTCTACTCGCTGGACTGATGCCGGCACGCATCCCGGCGCCGCAGTCCCTGCCGACGACCGCGATGCATGCAGATCCGCCCCACTCATGAACCATAGCGAACAGGACAAGCTCGCGCTCGCGCTCGAGCTGCCCAGCGTGGCGTCCGATGGCACCTCGCCGGAGACGGTCGACGGCATGGCGTTCGCGCGCCTGTACGGCGAGCCGCTGTTCCAGCTGCCGCAGGACCTGTATATCCCGCCCGACGCGCTCGAGATCTTCCTCGAGGCGTTCGAAGGGCCGCTGGACCTGTTGCTGTACCTGATTCGCAAGCAGAACTTCAATGTGCTCGACATCCCGATGTCGCAGGTCACGCACCAGTACCTGGCGTATGTCGAGCAGATCCGCAAGAGCAACCTGGAGCTGGCGGCCGAGTACCTGCTGATGGCCGCGATGCTGATCGAGATCAAGTCGCGCATGCTGCTGCCGGTCAAGAAGGCCGACAGCGACGAGGACGCCGAGGACCCGCGCGCCGAGCTGGTGCGCCGGCTGCTCGAATACGAGCAGATGAAGCTGGCCGCGCAGAAGCTCGACCAGGTGCCGCAGCTGGGCCGCGATTTCCTTCGCTCGCAGGTCTTCATCGAGCAGAGCCTGGCGCCGCGCTTCCCCGACGTCGACACCACCGATCTGCAGGCCGCCTGGGCCGACGTGCTCAAGCGCGCCAAGCTGAACCAGCACCACAAGATCTCGCGCGAGGAACTGTCCGTGCGCGAGCACATGAGCCAGATCCTGCGCCGGCTGCAGCATGCCCGCTTCATGGAGTTCACCGAGCTGTTCGAGGATGCGATCCGCTCGGGCAAGGGCGTGCCGGTGGTGGTGGTCAATTTCATCGCGATGCTGGAGCTGTCGCGCGAGTCCCTGGTCGAAATCACCCAGGCCGAGCCCTATGCGCCGATCTACGTGCGCCTGGCCTATACCCCCGCATAGCACCGGCACCGCCGCGCGCTTTTCCTGACGAGCAGTACACGCATCCATGAAAGTCATTTCCTCCATTCACGAGCTGCGCGACCAGTTGCGCGGCCAGAACCGGATCGCCTTCGTCCCGACCATGGGCAATCTGCACGAAGGCCATCTGTCGCTGATGCGGCTGGCGCGCCAGCATGGCGATCCGGTGGTGGCCTCGATCTTCGTCAATCGGCTGCAGTTCGGTCCGAACGAGGATTTCGACAAGTACCCGCGCACGCTGCAGGACGACATCGAGAAGCTGCAGAAGGAAGGCGTGTACGTGCTGTTCGCCCCGACTGAGCGCGACATGTATCCGGAACCGCAGGAATACCGCGTCGATCCGCCGCACGACCTGGGCGACATCCTCGAGGGCGAGTTCCGCCCGGGCTTCTTCAACGGCGTCTGCACGGTGGTGATGAAGCTGTTCTCGTGCACGCAGCCGCGCGTCGCGGTGTTCGGCAAGAAGGACTACCAGCAGCTGATGATCGTGCGGCGCATGGCCAACCAGTTCGCGCTGCCGATCGACATCGTGCCGGCCGAAACGGTGCGGGCCGAGGACGGCCTGGCGCTGTCGTCGCGCAACCGCTACCTGACGCCGGACGAGCGGGCCGAGGCGCCGACGCTGTACCGCACGCTGCATCAGGTGCGCGACCAGGTGCTGGCCAACGCCGCCAGCGGCGCCGAGCTGAACGCGGTCGAGGCGCAGGCGCTGGACGCGCTGAAGGCGCGCGGCTGGAAGCCCGACTACGTTTCGATCCGCAAGCGCAGCAACCTGCAGGCGCCGAGCCGCGACGAATACGCGGCCGGCGAACCGCTGGTGGTACTGGCCGCCGCCAAGCTCGGCGCCACGCGGCTGATCGACAATCTGGAAATCTAGCCAGGCGGACCGCTGCGCCCGCGCGCGCTCGCACGGGCGGGGCACGGCATCAGCGGCGGGCCGCCTGCCGCTGCTCGGTCTTCTTCAGATGGCGCCGGTGGCCGCGCTGGCGCTTCCACCAGATCAGCACGCCCGTCAGCGCGAACAGCAGCGGCGCCAGCCCGAACGCGGAAATGAAGATGCGCCCCGGCATGCCGAACGCCTCGCCGGTATGCAGCGGGTACATCCAGTTCAGCACGGTGTCGCCGGCCGGCGCGGCGAGCGGATCGCGCACGCCGAGGCGGGCACCGGTATAGGCATCGAGCCACAGCCGGGTCGCGCCGCTGCCCTGGCGCACCTCGCCGGGCTGGCGCAGCCGGATCTCGTAGGCGTCGGTCGGCTGGCGCGGGAATGACACGCGCGACACGATCGCCTGCGGATACAGCGCCTGGGCCGCCGTGACGGCCTGCTGCACGCCCATCGGCATGGCGCCCTCGTAGGGCGGCGTGGAAGCCGGCCGTGCGGGGGCTGTGACTGTCATCACGCTGCCGACCAGCGGCGTGACCCACTTCGGCAAATTCAGATACCAGCCGGAAAACGCGATGGTCGCGAGCACCGGCGCGGCCAGGATGCCGCCGGCGCGATGCAGCGAATAGTTCAGCCGCCACCATGAGCCGCCGTGCGTGATACGGAACGCCTGCACGATCGCGCGCGCCTTCAGCTTCGGCCACCACAGCGCGATGCCGGCCAGCACCGTGAACAGCAGCAGCATGCCGCCGACGCCGGCCACGGTCTTGCCGGTATCGCCGGCCAGCAGATAGTGATGCAGATGGAACAGCGTGGGCATCAGCAGCGGACGCGACAGTCCGGGCTCGCCCCAGACGCGCTCGCCCTTGATCGCCAGCGTGGCCGGATCGACCATCACCTGCCGCGAGCGCCCCGGCACCACGCTGCCGGTGCCGGGCTCCTTGACGTGGTACCAGGCGATGAAGACGTCGCGTTCGGACACCGGCAGCATCAGCATCCTGGGCTTGCCGTACTGCGGATCGGCCTTCAGCCGCGCCACCACCTGCTGCACGGTGTCCGCCCGCAGCGGCAGCGTGACCGATTCGGAGGCGACCAGCAGCTCGGGATTGAGGGCGGCGTCGATCTCGTGGCGCCACGACAGCACGGTGCCCGTCAGGCCCAGCAGCACGAACAGCAAGCCGAGCCACAGGCCGATATACAGATGGAGTTTGACGAGCAGGACGCGCAGGCGGCCGGTAACCATGGTGGGGAACGATGGCGCGGCCGGCCGATGACCGCCGCGCTGGAGGGCTGACAAAGCCGACAAGTGTAGCAGGCCGGTCCTTGCGGGACCGTGTCACCCGGGGCCTTCGCCTGGAGCCTCAGCCCGCCGGCCGCAGCGGCGCCAGCAGGGCCGCCAGGTCCAGACGCTCGGCCATCGTATCGGCCAGCCGTTCGAGCGACGCTTCGCGCAACGCGGCCAGGTCGACCCCGTCGGCGCCATCCAGGCCGGCCCAGCGCAGCAGCGCCGCGCAGCCCGCCGGATCGTCGAACAGGCCGTGCAGATAGGTGGCCAGCACCTGGCCATCGTCGG
>NZ_AMPR02000262.1:0-3857 GCF_000307735.3 Cupriavidus sp. HPC(L)
CGCTGGCTCCCGCGCGCGGCGCCGCTGGCGCCGCTTGCCGGCGGCCGGTTGACGGCAAGCGATTGCGCCTTAGCGCAGCCCACCGCTTTCACGGCAACAAGCAAAAAGCCCGACGGCAGGTCGCCGTCGGGCTTCTGGGAGTGCCGGCGCGGGGGCCGGCATCGAACGCCGAGACTTAAGCGCCGATCGGCTTGCCGTCCTTGTGGCGAACCACGATGGTCGACGAGCGCGCCGGCAGGCTGGCGCTAGGCCATGCGCCGTTCGGGTGCTGGATGTTGATGAAGAACGTCGTCAGGTCCGGCGTGTAGGCGATGCCGGTGATTTCGCAGCCGTGCGGGCCCACCAGGAATCGCTTGCACTCGCGGGTCTGCTGGTCGACGTAGTGCATCGAGTTGGCACCGAAGATGTCGGTCGTGCTGGCGCCGGTGCCGGCGTCGGTCTGCACCCACAGGCGGCCCTTCGGATCGACGCGGATGCCGTCCGGGCTCGAGAACGTGTCGCCGACGATATTGCCCTTCAGGTTCTCCGCGGACAGCGACGGGTCGCCGGCCAGCAGGAAGATTTCCCAAGTGAAGGTGGTCGCCAGCGGCGAGTCGCCCTGTTCCTTCCAGCGGATGATGTGGCCATGCGGGTTGGTCGCGCGCGGGTTCGCCGGGTCGGTGACGCGGCGGCTGCCGTTGTTGGTCAGCGTGCAGTAGACGGTCTTGTCCAGCGCAACCGTGATCCACTCCGGACGGTCCATCAGCGTGCCGCCGGCAACGCGGGCAGCGGCCTTGGTCTTGATCAGCACGTCGGCCTGCGAGTTGAAGTCGACGATGGTCGGCGCCGGCGGCGTGGTCGATTGCGTGTAGTTGCCCGGATCGCTGGCACCGGTCACCAGGCCGTTCTTGCCGTGCGTCAACTCAATCCACTGGCCCGTGCCGTCGCCGTTGAACTTGGCGACGTACAGCGTGCCCTGGTCCAGCAGGTTGGCGTTAGCGGCGCGGTTGTTCGGATCGAAGGCATTGCTCGGGATGAACTTGTAGATGCAGCCCGGGGTGCCGTCGTCGCCCATGTAGAACGCCACGCGGTTGTTGGCGTCGGACATGAAGGCGGTGTTCTCGTGGTCGAAGCGGCCCATCGCGGTGCGCTTGGTCGGCGCGCCCAGCTGGTTCAGCGGGTCGATTTCGACGACCCAGCCGTAGCCCTCTTCCGGGTTCGACTGGTCGAGGTAGTTGTCGGTCGTTTCCTCGCAGGTCAGGTACGTACCCCACGGCGTGTTGCCGCTCGAGCAGTTGTTCAGCGTGCCGACCACGCTGCCGCCGATGGCGCTGGCCGCCGGGCCGCCGACCTTGTAGATCGTGTTGCCGGTATAGCGCTTGTTGTAGCGCGAGTCACGCTTGACGCGCCACTTGCCGTCGACGAATTCGATCTCGATGATCGACACGCCGACCGACGACAGTGCCAGGCGCTTCTGCTCGGCCGTCGCGGTGGCTTCGTTGTAGCTGCCCGGGAACAGGATGGCCGAATCCATCGCTTCGTGATTGATCGCCAGCAGGCCGCCCTTCTGCGGGTCGACGCCGGGGATCTCGAAGAAGTGCATGCCGTCGTGGTTGCCGCCGGCCTGGCGCTCGGTTTCGGCCGAGCTCTGGAACGAACCGCTATAGCCGACCGAGCCGATCTCGACCGGATCGCCGGCGGAGAACAGGACCTCGTACGAGTAGTTCTCCGGCAGCGTCACGGTGTCTGCGGTGACCTTGTCCGCCACCGGGTTGAAGCCGATGCTGTAGTCCAGCGGCTGGCTCGGGGTCGGGCCGGGAGCCGGAGCCGGGGCCGGGGCCGGCGCGGGATCGTCGTCGCCGCCGCAAGCGGCCAGCAGGCTGGTCGAACCGAAGACCGACAGCAGCGACAGGCTCAGGCCGCCGCGCAGGACCTTGCGACGGGCCGGGTTGGCGGCGACGATCTCTTCGAGCGTCTGGCCGGGAACGGTAATGTAGCCTTCAGCCGCACGGCGCGACTCGCGCGCCTTATCGGTGATGTAAGACATGACGGGGGACCTCCCTTTGTTGGATTGAATGCCGGGCATCGCATCGCGGCCATGTCGAAGCCTTTTTTTCGAAGGCATGTCGTGGACATTGCGCGGCCGCATCGTGCCAATGCGATGAATGCAGCGGCAAGTGCAAATTGACGGCGAGGTGGATGCTAGGGGCGGTCCGTGACGTCGCGATGAAAAGATGTCTGATGCAATGGCATCAAGTGCATGGGAAGCCGCGGCCGGTGTGCTTGGCGACGAATCTTCATCGACGCTTCATCGATATGTCATCGCGCCGTCATGGCCGCGTGCTTCAGCCGGCCTTGCGAAAGGTCAGGTTCAGGCGAAGCGCCCCGGTCAGCGGGTGATCGCCCTCGGCCAGCGGCGCGATGCCGTGATAGAAGAGCCGGCTCGGCCCGCCCCAGACCGCGATATCGCCGTGGGCGAGGCGCACGCGCGCCGGACGGTCGGCGCGTTTTGCTCCGCCGAACAGGAAGACTGCGGGCAGGCCCAGCGACACGGAGACGATCGGCGCGCGCAGATCGCGCTCGTTGCGGTCCTGATGCAGCGACAGCCGCGTGCCGGGCGTATAGCGGTTGATCAGACAGGCATCCGGCGCGAAGCCGGGATAGCCGGCTGCGGCGGCGGCCTCGCGTGCCAGCTCGGTGAAGACATCCGGCATCGCGGGCCAGCGCCGGCCGCTGTCCGGGTCGATGGGGTCGTAGCGATAGCCGCGCTCGTCGGAGACCCATCCGAGCGTGCCGCAATTGGTCATTGCCACCGACATGCGAAAGCCGCCGGGCGTGATCAGATGACGGAAGGGGGCATCGGCCTGAACCTGCTCGATCGCCTCGCGCAGCGCGGTCGCGCGGGACAGCGCAAAGCCGCGCAGCACAACGGCACCCGGGCCGATCGCTTCGCTGTGTTCCCCGCCCCGGCTATCCGGCTCCGGCAGGTTGTCGAACAGGTCGAAGGTCATGGGGGTACCGCGCGTATCGATTCATTGGGAGGGGAATGATACGCCGGTGAGCGGGCTACCAGCGGGTTGGCTGCCCTCTCCCGCCTGCGGGAGAGGGAGAACACAGTGGGTCCTTCTTGCGGGTCGGGCGAGCGTATCAACTACCGCTGGTTTGCTCGCCTCTCCCGCTTGCGGGAGAGGGGTTGGGGGAGAGCGAAACGGCGGTCGTTGTGCGAACGCTGTCCGCAATGACGATCGCCCCTTGCCCTCTCCCCGGCCCTCTCCCGCACGCGGGAGAGGGAGAACACCAAGAGGTGACTATTTGCGGACTCAGGCGAACGTATCGACCTCACCCAGCGCCACGCGGCGCGGCGCGGTCGGGGCCGTCGCGGTCTGGGTCGCGGCAGGCTGCTGGAACTCGGTCACCCCCTGCGCGAAGCCCTGTCCGCGGTGTTGCGGGGCCTGCTGCTGGCCCTGTCCCGGCTGGCCGGCGAACTGCTCGGCGCCGACCGAGGTCTGGCCCAGCTGGATGCCGCTGTCGGCCATCGCATGGCGCAGTTGGGGCAGGGCGGCCTCGACCGCCGCGCGCACGCTGGCGTGCGGCGAGACGAACTGGGCCTGGGCCTGATCGTTGACCACATTGAGCACGACCTTCAGCGGGCCGAGGTCGGGCGGATTCAGTTGCAGCTCGGCGGTGTGGTTGCCTTGCGTGGTCAGGCGGACCATCTGCTGGCCGAGGGCCTGCGGCCACTGCGGATCGCCGACGCGCGGGGCGAGCGGCAGCGTGACCGGGCCCTGCGCACCGGTTTGCGCGCCGAGCGTGGGGGCGGTGCCATGCGCCAGCGGTGTGGCGCCTTCGATCGGCGCGGCCACCGCGCCGCTGTCTTC
>NZ_AMPR02000261.1:0-3866 GCF_000307735.3 Cupriavidus sp. HPC(L)
ATCGATCTTGGCGATGACTTCATCGGCCGTCACGGTGTCGCCGTCGTTCTTGACGATCTGCGACAGCACGCCCGCGGACGGTGCCGGCACTTCGAGCACGACCTTGTCGGTCTCGATTTCGATCAGGATTTCGTCCTGCGCGACCGCTTCGCCGGGCTTCTTCTTCCAGTTCAGCAGGGTCGCCTCGGCGACGGATTCGGACAGTTGCGGGACCTTGACGTCAACAATGGCCATGGTGTGAGTTTCCTCGGTAAATGCGTGTATGCAGCGGTATTCGGGGCGAACCGGCGCAGTCGTGGCGGATGCGGGCGACTGGCGCGCGATTCGATGCGTTCGATGCGATGCGTCGGGGATTGCAGGGGCGCAAGTGCGAGCACGGCGGCAAGCGCAGCGCGGCAGGGCCCGCCAACCGGCGCGCCCTGCCCGCACTGGCGCTTACTTGCTCAGCACGAAGCCCTTGAGCTTGGAGAACGCCGCGTCCAGCAGCGCCTTCTGTTGCTCGTTGTGCTTGGCGTAGTAGCCCACGGCCGGCGAAGCCGACGCCGGACGGCCGGCGTAGCCCAGCTTCTGCCCTTCCGTCATGTTCTCCATGATGTAGTGCTGGACGAAGAACCAGGCGCCCTGGTTCTGCGGCTCGTCCTGGCACCACACGATCTCGGTGGCGTTCGGATACTTCTTCAGTTCGGCGGCCACCGCCTTGTGCGGGAACGGATAGAGCTGCTCGAGGCGGATGACGGCGACATCGCTGGCGCCCCGCTCCTTGCGCGTCGCGACCAGGTCGTAATAGACCTTGCCCGAGCACATGATCACGCGCTTGACCTTGCTGGCGTTCAGTTCTTCCTGCTCGCCGATCACGGTCTCGAAATGGCCCTTGGCCAGATCCGACAGCGGCGACACCGCGTCCTTGTTACGCAGCAGCGACTTCGGCGTCATGATGACCAGCGGCTTGCGGAACAGCCGGATCATCTGGCGGCGCAGCAGGTGGAAGATCTGCGCCGGCGTGGTCGGCTGGCAGACCTGCATATTGTGGTCCGCGCACAGCTGCAGGAAGCGCTCGATGCGCGCCGAGCTGTGTTCCGGACCCTGGCCTTCGTAGCCGTGCGGCAGCATCAGCGTCAGGCCCGAGGCGCGGCCCCACTTGACTTCGCCCGACGAGATGAACTGGTCGATCACGACCTGCGCGCCGTTGACGAAGTCGCCGAACTGGGCTTCCCAGATCACCAGCGCGTTCGGCTCGGCGGTCGAGTAGCCGTATTCGAAGCCCAGCACCGCTTCCTCGGACAGCACCGAGTCGATCACGGTGAACGGAGCCTGGCCTTCCGACACGTTCTGCAGCGGCACGTACGAGCCCGCATCCCAGCGCTCGCGGTTCTGGTCATGCAGCACGGCGTGGCGGTGCGTGAAGGTACCGCGGCCGGCGTCCTGGCCGGTGATGCGCACCGGATAGCCCGAGGCCACCAGCGAGGCGAAGGCCAGGTGCTCGCCCATGCCCCAGTCCAGCGGCTGGTCGCCGCGGCCCATGTTGGCGCGGTCCTTGATCACCTTCTCGACCAGCGGATGCAGCTTGAACTGTTCCGGGATCGTCGTGATCCGCTCGGCCAGGCGCTTCAGTTCGGTCACCGGCACGGCGGTGTCGGCGGCGTCGGTCCACTTGCGGTTCAGGAACGGCATCCAGTCGACGGCGAACTTGTTCTTGAAGTTCGACAGCACCGGGTCGACCGTGTGCTTGCCGGCGTCCATCGCGGCGCGGTAGGCCTTGACCAGCTCGTCGCCGAAGTCGGCCGGCACCACGTTCTGCGTGGCCAGCTTGTCGGCGTAGACCTTGCGCGTGCCCGGATGCTGCGAGATCTTCTTGTACATCAGCGGCTGCGTGACCGCCGGGGTGTCCTGCTCGTTGTGGCCCAGCTTGCGGAAGCAGATGATGTCGACGACGACATCCTTCTTGAACTCCATGCGGTAGTCCACCGCCAGCTGCATCGCGAACACGACGGCCTCGGGATCGTCGCCGTTCACGTGCAGCACCGGCGCTTCGATCATCTTGACCACGTCGGTACAGTACAGCGTCGAACGGGCGTCGCGCGGGTCCGAGGTGGTGAAGCCGATCTGGTTGTTGATCACGATGTGCATCGTGCCGCCGGTACCGTAGCCGCGGGTCTGGGCCAGGTTCAGCGTTTCCATCACGACGCCCTGGCCGGCGAAGGCCGCGTCGCCGTGCACCTGCACCGGCAGCACCTCGCGATGGCCGGCTTCGCCGCGGCGCTCCTGGCGCGCCTTGGCCGAACCCTCGACCACCGGGTTGACGATTTCCAGGTGCGACGGGTTGAAGGCGAGCGACAGGTGGACCGGGCCGCCTTCGGTCGACACATCGCTGGAGAAGCCCTTGTGGTACTTGACGTCGCCTGCCGGCAGATCGTCGACGTGCTTGCCTTCGAATTCGGCGAACAGGTCGGCGGGCATCTTGCCCAGCGTGTTGACCAGCACGTTCAGGCGGCCACGGTGGGCCATGCCGATGACGATTTCCTGCACGCCCTGCTTGCCGGCGCGCTGGATCAGCTCGTCCATCGCGGCGATGAAGCTCTCGCCGCCTTCCAGCGAGAAGCGCTTCTGGCCGACGTACTTGGTATGCAGGAAGCGCTCGAGGCCTTCGGCGGCGGTCAGGCGCTCGAGGATGTGCTTCTTCTTCTCGGCCGTGAACACCGGACGGGCGCGCGTCGATTCGAGGCGCTCCTGCCACCAGCGCTTCTGCGCCTGGTCGCTGATGTACATGAATTCGGCGCCGATGCTGCTGCAATACGTCTCGCGCAGGTTCTGCAGCAGCTCGCGCAGGCTCATCGACTCCTTGCCGAAATAGGTATTGCTGGCATTGAAGACGATGTCGAGGTCGGCCTCGGAGAAGCCGTAAAAGGCGGGATCCAGATCCGGCAGGGGCGGACGCTCCTGGCGCTTGAGCGGATCGAGGTCGGCCCAGTGCGAACCGATGTTGCGGTAGGCGGCGATCAGCTGGGTCGCGGCGACGCGCTTGCGGCCCATGTCGGCATCGGCCGAGGCGACGATGGTGCGGATCGGGCCCTGCTTGGCGCGCTCGGCAAACGAGGCGACGATCGGGGCGTGGGGAATGTCTCGGGAGGCGGTGCCGTTCGCGGCCGGCACGTTCTGCATCGCGTCGAAGTACGCGCGCCAGTTGTCGGGGACGGAGGCGGGATTCTGGAGGTAGGCTTCGTACAGCTCTTCCACGTACGGCGCGTTGCCGCCGAAGAGGTACGAATTGCTCTGATACTGCTGCATCATGGGGCGCTCACTATTCTTCGGGTATGCCGAAGTTAAGCGGGTTTATCAACCTTCCGCGACACGGCTTGACCGGTTAGCGGATTGCAAACAACTCTTGGAGGCCCCTAAGCAAACGGCACCACTGGGGTGCCGGCGCGCAGAAGCCCGGAAGGGCAAGTTGTGCGGGGAAGGACCTAAGTCTTCACTGCGCGTAAGAATAGCACGTTTGCGCAAACGTCCACCGCTCTTTTCCTGTAGTGCAACACCGATCCAACGATTTCCCGCGGTATTGCGCGCCTTGCCGGTTTTCCGGGCCGAAAACCCCGTCTGGAACAGGGAATGGCTGTTGCGAAATCCCCTCGCTTTCTTTCAGCCGGCTTTCATTCCTGATTCACCCCGGCTTTTATTTCCGTGCTGCGGCGCAATAAGGTCGACCGCGTCGGTAATCACCGCGTCGACGCCCCAGGCCAGCAAAGCCGTGGCCCGGTCAGGGTCGTTGACGGTATAGCAGGCGACCCGATAACCGGCCTGATGCGCCTCTTCAATCACGTCTTGGTCCAGTTCCCGGTGATTGGCATCCAGCGCGACGCAGCCCAGCC
>NZ_AMPR02000260.1:0-3890 GCF_000307735.3 Cupriavidus sp. HPC(L)
CCCCATTACCCCCGCACCGGCGGCGGCACCCGCAGCCAAGGACAAGGAGCGCGCCAAGGCCAGTGCCGCGGCCGCGCACCAGGAGTCTGGCTCGATCCGCGTGCCGACCGAGAAGGTCGACCAGATCATCAACCTGGTCGGCGAACTGGTGATCACGCAATCGATGCTGGCGCAGACCGCGTCGTCGCTCGACCCGGTGCTGTTCGATCGGCTGTTCTCCGGCATGGGCCAGCTCGAGCGCAACGCGCGCGATCTGCAGGAAGCGGTGATGTCGATCCGCATGATGCCGATGGACTATGTTTTCTCGCGCTTCCCGCGCCTGGTGCGCGACCTGGCCGCCAAGCTCGGCAAGCAGATCGACCTGGTGACCTTCGGCAAGGCCACCGAACTGGACAAGAGCCTGATCGAGCGGATCATCGACCCGCTGACCCATCTGGTGCGCAACAGCCTGGACCACGGCATCGAGACGCCGGACAAGCGCGTCGCCGCGGGCAAGGATCCGACCGGCCAGCTGATCCTGTCGGCGCAGCACCACGGCGGCAACATCGTGATCGAGGTCAGCGACGATGGCGGCGGCCTGCGCCGCGACAAGATCCTGGCCAAGGCGATGCAGAACGGCCTGCCGGTGTCGGAGAGCATGAGCGACGAGGAAGTGTGGCAGCTGATCTTCGCGCCGGGTTTCTCGACCGCCGAGGCGGTCACCGACCTGTCGGGCCGCGGCGTCGGCATGGACGTGGTCAAGCGCAACATCCAGGAGATGGGCGGCCATGTCGAGATCAGCTCGCGCCCCGGCAACGGCACCACCACCCGCATCGTGCTGCCGCTGACGCTGGCGATTCTCGACGGCATGTCGGTCAAGGTCGGCGAGGAGACCTTCATCCTGCCGCTGAACTGCGTGATGGAGTCGCTGCAGCCGAAGGCCGACGACGTGCGCACCGCCGCCAATACCGAGCGCGTGATGCACGTGCGCGGCGAATACCTGCCGCTGCTGGAGCTGCACCGCGTCTTCAACGTCGAGAACGCGGTGCAGGAGCCGACCCAGGGCATCGCCATCATCCTGCAGGCCGAGGGCAAGCGCTTTGCGCTGCTGGTCGACCAGCTGATCGGCCAGCACCAGGTCGTGCTGAAGAACCTGGAGACCAACTACCGCAAGGTGCCCGGCATCTCGGCCGCGACCATCCTGGGCGACGGCAGCGTGGCGCTGATCGTCGACGTCGCCGCGCTGCAGCGCACCGGCGTGCGGCGCCAGGAGCCGGCGCTGGCGTAACGACAAACGGATATTCATACCGTCGTCCCCGCGAAAGCGGGGACCCAGCGACTCGACACACGATGCGGGAAAGACGCTGGGTCCCCGCCTTCGCGGGGACGACAAGGATTGAACAAGGAGCAACACATCATGGCCGGCATCGGACATAGCGACACCCCCGGAAGCGAGGCGGCGGGCCAGGAATTCCTGGTGTTCACGCTGGGCTCCGAGGAATACGGCATCGACATCCTGAAGGTGCAGGAGATCCGCAGCTACGACGGCGTGACGCGGATCGCCAACGCGCCGGACTTCATCAAGGGCGTGACCAACCTGCGCGGCGTGATCGTGCCGATCGTCGACCTGCGCATGAAGTTCCGCCTCGGCAATGTCAAGTACGACCACCAGACCGTCGTCATCATCCTGAACATCGCCGGCCGTGTGGTCGGCATCGTGGTCGATGGCGTGTCGGACGTGCTGACGCTGACGGGCGAGGCCATCAAGCCGGCGCCCGAGTTCGGCGTGTCGGTGTCGACCGAGCACCTGACCGGCCTGGCGACCGTCGAAGGCCGCATGCTGATCCTGCTCGATATCGAACGGATGATGACCAGCCCCGAGATGGAGCTGATCGAAGGCGAAGCCGCCTGAGCGGGCGCGGGCCCCCAACGGCCCGCCGCTCGCCATCGCCAGCCCCGCGCATCATCCTCACCTCGCCGCCACCCTCGCCGATCCACCCGCAGACATGACGCCGCACCGAACCCCCGCTCCCCGCGCCGCGGCCCCCGCCATGCCGCTCGCCACGTTGCGGGACGACGCGCGCGACTTCCTGCTGACCGACCGCGACTTCGACAAGGTGCGCGCGCTGATCCACCGCCGCGCCGGCATTTCGCTGGGCGCGCAGAAGCGCGAGATGGTCTACAGCCGGCTGGCGCGCCGCCTGCGCGCGCTGCATCTGAGCGACTTCGCCAGCTACCTGGCGCTGCTCGAAGCCGACGAGTACTCCGGCGAGTGGGAGTTCTTCACCAACGCGCTGACCACCAACCTGACCTCGTTCTTCCGCGAGGCGCACCATTTCCCGCTGCTTGCCGAACACGCCAAGCGGATCGGCCGGCCGTATTCGGTCTGGTGCGCGGCGGCGTCGACCGGCGAGGAGCCGTATTCGATCGCGATCACGCTGGCCGAGGCGCTCGGCGATCGCGCCGGAACCGTGCTGGCCACCGATATCGACACGCAGGTCCTGGCCAAGGCGCGGACCGGCGTCTATTCGGCCGAGCAGGTCGCGCGGCTGTCGCAGGAACGGCTCAAGCGCTTCTTCCTGAAAGGCACCGGACAGCGTGCCGGCCAGGTCAAGGTCAAGCCCGAGCTCGCCTCGACGATCACGTTCGAGCCGCTGAACCTGCTGGCGCCTGACTGGGGCATCCGCGAGCGCTTCGATGCGATCTTCTGCCGCAACGTGATGATCTATTTCGACAAGCCGACCCAGGGCCGCATCCTGGAGCGCTTCGTCCCGCTGCTCAAGCCGCATGGCCTGCTGTTCGCCGGCCATTCGGAGAATTTCTCCTACGTGACGCGCGCCTTCCAGCTGCGCGGGCAGACCGTCTACGAACTGGCGCCGGGCGCCGCCAGGGCCGGAGCCGCCTGATGCAGACGCCGCACCTGCCGGAGGCGATCGCCACCCGCACCTACTTCGACCGCGAGTTCGGCAAGCAGGCGATCAAGCTGCTGCCCAACGAGTACTACGTGACGCGCGACGACGTCGTGCTGACCACGGTGCTGGGCTCGTGCGTGGCCGCCTGCATCCGCGACGAAAAGGCCGGCGTCGGCGGCATGAACCACTTCATGCTGCCGGACGACGAGAACGCCGGGCCCGACCGCGTGCTGTCCGCATCGATGCGCTACGGCTGCTATGCGCTCGAGGTGCTGATCAACGAGCTGCTGAAGATGGGCGCGCGCCGCGAGCGGCTCGAGGCCAAGGTGTTCGGCGGCGGCGCGGTGCTGGCCAACATGACCACGCTGAACATCGGCGACCGCAACGCCGAGTTCGTGCTGCGCTATCTGAAGACCGAAGAGATCCGGGTCGCCGCGCAGGACCTGCGCGGACCGCACGCGCGCCGGGTCAGCTATTTCCCGCAGACGGGCTTGGCGCTGGTGCGCCGGCTGACGCGCCAGGACGACCAGGCGGTCGTCGAACGCAGCGAACGCGCGCTGGCGCGCGCCATTTCCGCGACGCCGGTACGCGGCGGCGTCGAGCTGTTCGGGCGGCGCGGCGCCGCTTCCACCGTTTCCTGAATTCGAAGGACCCGTTTTCGACATGACCGCCGCCGCCAAGATCAAGGTGCTCTGCGTGGACGACTCCGCGCTGATCCGCAGCCTGATGACGGAGATCATCAATAGCCAGCCCGACATGGAGGTGGTCGGCACCGCGCCGGATCCGCTGGTCGCGCGCGAGATGATCAAGCGCCTGAACCCCGATGTGCTGACGCTGGATGTCGAAATGCCGCGCATGGACGGGCTCGATTTCCTCGAACGCCTGATGCGGCTGCGGCCGATGCCGGTGCTGATGGTGTCGTCGCTGACCGAGCGCGGGTCGGAGATCACGATGCGCGCGCTGGAACTGGGCGCGGTCGACTTCATCACCAAGCCCAAG
>NZ_AMPR02000259.1:0-3905 GCF_000307735.3 Cupriavidus sp. HPC(L)
GCGACTTTGCCAATTCCGGTCCGCTCCCGGACGCCCGCGCGCGGCGTGCCGGCGACGCGGACCGCCACCGCCTGCGTACGGCTAAATGGATTACACGCCGCCACCGCTATTCAAGCAGGGCACGTCCGCGTTCGCGCGCCTGGTCATCTTCGTCACGATGGCGCTGGTGCTGCTGGTCGTCGACGCCCGCTTCGATGCGCTGTCCACGGTCCGGCAGGTCGCCGCCACCGTGCTGATGCCGGTCGAGCGCGCGGTGCTGGTGCCGCGCGACATGGCGCGCACCGCGTTCGACTATCTGCAGTCGTCCGCCGCGCTGGCCAGCGAGAACCGCGAGCTGCGCCGGCGCGCGGTGGCCCAGGCCGATGACGCGCTGCGTCAGGCCCAGCTCGAGGCCGAGAACCGCCAGCTGCGCAAGCTGCTTGACCTGAAGGAGCAATCGGCCACACCGGTCACCGCGGCCGAGGTGCTGTACGACGCGCGCGATCCGTACAGCCAACGCATCGTGATCGACCGCGGCAGCCAGCACGACGTGCGGGCCGGCTACCCGGTGATCGACGATCGCGGCGTGGTCGGCCAGGTCACGCGCGTGACGCCGTTCCAGTCCGAAGTCACGCTGCTGACCGACAAGGACCAGGCGATCCCGGTGCAGGTGGTACGCAACGGCCTGCGCAGCATCGCCTTCGGCGGCGGCAAGGCGGGCATGCTGGATCTGCGCTTCATGGCGGCGTCCGCCGATCTGCAGCAGGGCGACCTGCTGGTGACCTCCGGCCTGGACGGCGTCTATCCGGCCGGGCTGCCGGTCGCGCGCATCGTGCAGATCGAACGCAAGGCCGATACCGCGTTCTCGCGCGTCTACTGCGAGCCGGTCGCGGGCGTGCGTTCGCATCGGCAACTGCTGGTGGTGCGCTACGAGGCCGAGAAGCCCTCGCGCGACCTGCCGGCCGGGGCCGACGGCAAGAACGCCGGCGGCAAGGCCAGCAAGACGGACAAGGCGGGCAAGGCCGGCAAGACGGATAAGGCCGATCAGGCCGATAAGCCCGAGAAAGCGGAGAAGGCGCCGAAGGCGGATGCCGCGGCCACGGTCGCCACCGCGGCCGCGCCTTCGACCGCGCCCGGCCAGGAGCAGAAGCGGTGACCCATCCCCAATACCTGCTGCGGCCGGTCAACCCGGCCTTCATCGCGCTGACCTTCGTGCTGGCGTTCCTGTTCAACCTGCTGCCGTGGGGCGACATCCTGTGGGTGCCCGACATGGTGGCGCTGGTGCTGGTGTTCTGGAACATCCACCAGCCGCGCAAGGTCGGCATGGGCGTGGCCTTCGTGCTGGGCCTGCTGATGGACGTGCACGATGCCCGCCTGCTCGGCGAGCACGCGATGGCCTACACGCTGCTGGCGTACTTCGCCATCACGATCCACCGCCGCGTGCTGTGGTTCAGCGTCTATACGCAGGCGCTGCACGTGCTGCCGCTGCTGTTCATCGCGCATGCGGTGCCGGTGGTGATCCGGCTGCTGATGGGCGCGCCGCTGCCCGGCTGGCCGCTGCTGGTCGCGCCCGGCATCGAGGCGCTGCTGTGGCCGCTGGCCACCGGCCTGCTGCTGGCGCCGCAGCGCCGTTCGATCGACGTCGACGAAACCCGGCCGATCTGACGGCATGGCACTTCATTCGCTGTTCCCCTCCGTGCCCCGACCGCCCGTCCACGCAGCACCATGACCGAAATCCGCAACGTCGAACTCGAGCTCGGCCGCTTCCGCCTTCGCGTGGCGGCCGCGGCGCTGTTCGCCGTGATCCTGTTCGGCCTGCTGTTCCTGCGCTTCTTCTGGCTGCAGTGGTACAAGCACGACCAGTATTCGGCCAAGGCCGAGGACAACCGCATCTCGGTGGCGCCGATCGAGCCGAACCGCGGCATCATCATGGACCGCAACGGCATCGTGCTGGCGCGCAACTATTCCGCCTACACGCTCGAGATCACGCCGTCCAAGCTGACGCAGTCGCTGGACGACACCATCGACGAACTGTCCGAGCTGATCGAGATCCAGCCGCGCGACCGCCGGCGCTTCCGCCGGCTGATGGAGGAGTCGCGCAGCTTCGAAAGCCTGCCGATCCGCAGCCAGCTGAGCGACGAGGAGGTCGCGCGCTTCTCCGCGCAGCGCTTCCGCTTTCCCGGCGTCGACGTGCGGGCCCGGCTGTTCCGCCAGTACCCGATGGGCGAATCGGCCTCGCACGTGGTCGGCTATATCGGCCGCATCTCGCAGCGCGACCAGCAGCGCATCGAGGCGATGGACGAGGCCAACGACGCCAATCCGGCCAAGTACGATCCGCGCAAGGACGCCGACAACTACAAGGGCACCAACTACATCGGCAAGATCGGCATCGAGCAAAGCTACGAGACCGAGCTGCACGGGCTGACCGGGATCGAGGAGGTCGAGGTCAGCGCCGGCGGGCGGCCGATCCGCACGCTGTCGACCGCGCCGGCGACGCCGGGCAACAACCTGATCCTGTCGCTCGACATCCGGCTGCAGCAGCTGGCCGAGGCGCTGTTCGGCGACCGCCGCGGCGCACTGGTGGCGATCGAGCCGGCCACCGGCGACATCCTCGCCTTCGTCTCCAAGCCGACCTTCGACCCGAACCTGTTCGTCGAGGGCATCGACACCGCTACCTGGAACGAGCTGAACAATTCGCCGAACAAGCCGCTGCTGAACCGCCCGCTGCGCGGCACCTACCCGCCCGGCTCGACCTACAAGCCGTTCATGGCGCTGGCGGCGCTGGCGACCGGCAAGCGCACCGCGAACTGGGGCATGCACGACCCCGGCTTCTTCACGCTGGGCAACCACACCTTTCGCGACGACAAGCCGGGCGGCCACGGCTGGGTCGACATGCATAGCTCGATCGTCGCGTCGTGCGACACCTATTACTACGCGCTGGCGCGCGACATGGGCGTCAACGCGATCCACGACTTCATGAAGCCGCTCGGCTTCGGCCAGCTGACCGGCATCGATATCGAGGGCGAGAACCGCGGCATCCTGCCGTCGACCGACTGGAAGCGCCGCGCCTACCGCAAGCCGGAGCAGCAAAAGTGGTATGACGGCGAAACCATCTCGCTGGGCATCGGCCAGGGCTACAACAGCTTTACGATCCTGCAGCTGGCGCATGCGACCTCGATCCTGGTCAACAACGGCGTGGTGATGAAGCCCCACCTGGTCAAGGCCATCGAGGACGCGGTCACGCGCCAGCGCCGCCTGACGGTGCCGAAGGAAAGCTACCGGCTGCCGTTCAAGCAGGCCGATATCGACGTGATCAAGCGCGCGATGGTCGGCGTCACGCATTCGGGCACCGCGGCGCGCGTGTTCGCCGGCGCCGCCTACGAGTCGGCCGGCAAGACCGGCACCGCGCAGACCTACTCGCTGGCCAAGGGGGAGAAGTACAACCATCACGCACTGGCCGAGCACAAGCGCGACCACGCGCTGTACACCGCGTTCGCGCCCGCCGACAAACCGAAGATCGCGCTGGCGCTGATCGTCGAGAATGCGGGCTTCGGCGCGGCGCACGCGGCACCGATCGCGCGCAAGGTGATGGATTACTACCTGCTCGGCAAATGGCCCGCCGAACTGGCCGAGATCGCGCCGCCCGCCGCCGAGCGGGCGCACGGCCTGCCGCCGGTCGATACGCCCAGCGTGTTCACCACCGGCCATACCGCCAGCATCGCCAGCGCCAGCGCGATGGGCAACACGCTGGCCAGCGAGGAAGGGGAAGGCAAGCCGGGCGGCAAGGATCAGCACGACAAGGCGGGCGAAGGCGAGGCACGCGAAGGCGGCGCCAGCGCGGTCGCCGCGGCGCCGGACATCGATCCGCAGGCGATCGCACCGGCCTCGGCGCCGGTGACGCTGGGCGAGCGCATGCGCCAGGCGCT
>NZ_AMPR02000258.1:0-3910 GCF_000307735.3 Cupriavidus sp. HPC(L)
TCGGCTGTCCCGAGATCGACATCGTGCGCGTGGCCGCCGATACCACGCGGACCGACCTGCGCCCGCCCCACGAGGACGCCCAGCAATCCGGCGCACCGACCGATGGGGCCCGGCCCCGCGACTACCTGTGGGCCGTGGTCTGGTGCGCCGGTGCCTCGGCGCTGTCGGCGCTGGCCACGCCATGGTTCGACGTCGTCAATATCGCGATGCTGTTTCTGGCCGCCGTGATGGGCGTCGCGCTGCGGCACGGGCGTGGCCCGGCGGCATTGGCGTCGGTGCTGTCGGTGGCCGCGTTCGATTTCTTCTTCGTGCCGCCGCGGCTGTCGTTCGCGGTCACCGACGTGCAGTACCTGCTGACCTTCGTCGTGCTGCTGTCGGTCGGCCTGGTGATCGGCCAGCTGACCGCCGGCCTGCGTGAGCAGGCGCAGGTCGCGGTGCAGCGCGAGACCGATGCGCGCACGCTGTACGAGCTGGCCCGCGAGCTGTCGTCGGCGCTGACGCTGGACCAGATCGTGCCGATCGGCAGCCGATTCCTCCGCGCGGCGTTCGATGCCAATTCCGCGTTCTTTCTGACATCCTCTGACGGCAAGCTGCTGCCGCCGGTGACCGACCAGCAGCAGCGGGACACGGCCGCGCGCACCGATTCGATCGACCACGTGCTGGCGCAATGGGTGTTCGACCATGGCCAACCCGCGGGCACGGGCACGCATACGCTGCCCGGCAGCACCGTGCTCTATCTGCCGCTGAAGGCGCCGATGCGCACGCGCGGCGTGCTGGCGGTGGAGCCGGCCGCGTGGCGAGCCTTCGCGCAGCCGGCACTGCGGCGCCAGGTGGATGCGTTCTGCACGTTGATCGCGATCGCCATCGAGCGGCTGCACTATGTCGAGGTCGCGCAGCAGGCGCTACTGTCGATGGAGTCGGAGCGGCTGCGCAGCTCGCTGCTGGCCGCGGTATCGCACGATTTGCGCACGCCGCTGACCGGACTGATCGGCATGGCGGAGACGCTGCGGCGCAGCGACCCGCCGCTGGCGCCGGCGGTGGCCGACACCGTTGCCGCGATGCTGGAGCAGGCGCAACGGATGCGCACGATGGTCGTCAACCTGCTCGACATGGCGAAGCTGCAAGGCCGCGAGGTGCGGATCAGGCGGGAGTGGCAGTCGGTCGAGGAGCTGGTCGGCTCGAGCCTGGCGGCGATGCGCGAGGCGCTGTCGCGGCATCGCGTCGCGGTGGGCGACCTGTCGCGTGTGCCGCTGGTCCAGTGCGATGCGGTGCTGATCGAGCGCGTGCTGTGCAATCTGCTGGAGAATGCGGCCAAGCACACGCCGGCGGGGACGGCGATCCGCGTGTCCGCGGAAGCGGGCGACGATGAGGTCCGCATCCTCGTTGAGGACGATGGGCCTGGCGTGCCGGCCGGCAGCGAGCGCCAGATCTTCGAGAAATTCGTGCGCGGACAGCGCGAATCGGCGACCGCCGGCGTCGGCCTCGGGCTCGCCGTCTGCCAGGCGATCGTGCAGGCCCATGGCGGACGCATCTGGGCAGAGCCGGAGCGGCCGGCGCGGTCCGCGCAGCGGCAGGCCGGGCACGGACCCGGAGCGCGCTTCGTCGTCGCATTGCCGCGCGGCAATCCACCGCCGCTGGAGCCCGAGCCCCAGGCCCCGCACGCTTGAGCCGGTGCCGCCGAGCGACCGCAACGAAATCCATTCCCGTCATGCCATTCGAATTCTCTCCCACGGTGCTGCTGGTCGAAGATGAACCGCATATCCGCCGCTTCGTACGCGCGACGCTCGAGGCCGAGGGCTGTACCGTGCATGAGGCCGAGTCGCTGAAGCGGGGGCTGATCGACGCCGGCACGCGGCAACCCGATCTGGTCATCCTCGATCTGGGCCTGCCCGACGGCGATGGCGTGCAGCTGATCCGCGAGATGCGGACCTGGACCCAGGTGCCGATCCTCGTGCTGTCGGCGCGCAGCGACGAAGCGGACAAGATCGTCGCGCTCGACGGCGGTGCCGACGACTACCTGACCAAGCCGTTCGGCGTCGGCGAGATGGTGGCGCGCGTGCGGGTGCTGCTGCGCCGGCACGCCAGGGCCAATCCGCAGGGCAGCCACCTTATCGCCTTCGGCGACGTGCAGGTGGACCTGGCCAATCGCGTGATCACGCGCGCGGGGCAGCCGGTGCATCTGACGCCGATCGAGTATCGGCTGCTGTCGGTGCTGATCGCCCACCGCGGCAAGGTAATGACGCATCGCGAACTGCTGCGCGAGGTATGGGGGCCGTCGCAGTCGGAGAGCAGCCAGTATCTGCGCGTCTACATGGGCCATCTGCGCCACAAGCTCGAGCGCGATCCCGCACAGCCCGTTCATCTGCTGACCGAGACCGGCATTGGTTATCGCTTCGCGGGTTGATGACATGGGGGCTGGCGCGGCGCCTTTGCTTTATGGCATTCGGATGCGTCGGCCCCGGCTTTTGACACCGTTTTTAGGCACCGGCGTCTATCGTGACGAAGGCCCCTTCGGGGGAGATCAGGTCCCATCTTCTACTTCGTCACCATGCCTTTGACTCTACCGCGCCATCCCGCGGCCGCGCTGCTGGCCGCTTCCACGCTGATCGCCGCGATGCCCGCCGCCGCGCAGACCGCTGCCGCGCAACCTGCCGAACACACGCTGACGGGCAATCTGTCGTTGGCCTCCGAATACCGCTACCGCGGGATCATGCAGAGCAACCGCCGGCCGGCGATCCAGGGCGGCTTCGACTACAGCCATGCGAGCGGCTTCTACGCGGGCAACTGGAACTCGAGCATCAGCTGGTTGAACGACAGCAACGACGAGGTGTCGGCGCCGATCGAGATGGACTTCTACGTCGGCTTCAAGAACTCCTTCGGCGACGGCAAGTGGAACTACGACGTCGGCGTGCTGCAGTACTACTACCCCGGCGACTATCCGGCCAACTTCACGCGGCCGTACACCACCGAGATCTACGCGGGCATCGGCTATGGCCCGGTGTTCCTGAAGTACTCGTACGCGCCGACCAACCTGTTCGGCTTCCACGACAGCAAGAACAGCTGGTACGTCGACCTGGCGGCCAACGTGCCGCTCGAGTTCTGGGGCCTGACGCTGAACGCGCACGTCGGCTACCAGAAGGTGCAGAACGTGGCGGACGCCTCGTACACCGACTGGAAGCTCGGCCTGACCAAGGACCTGGGCAACGGTTTCGCGCTGGCCGTGGCCTATATCGATACCAATGCGAACCGGGCGGTGTACACCAATGCCAGTGGACGCCATATGGGCCGGGGCACGGCCTGGGCGTCGCTGACGAAGACGTTCTGAGCGTTTCCCAGGCTGCGCCCGGATCGCCGCCGCTACTGCGCGGCGACCTGCGCGTGCACGTCGTGCGCGAGTTCGAGCAGCCGCTGCCGGTCGATGCCGCCCGACACCGCGTAGCCGAACTTGCCGTCGATCCAGTAGAACACGTTGACGGACCCGTCCTGGTACAGCCGGAACGCGGTCACGTCGGCGGCGAGGTCGCGGTGCGAGATGCACAGCGTGATCCGTTCGCCGTTGGCGTCGTGGTACATGAACTGTGCGACCGGGCCGTGGTTGCTCGGCAGCAGGCGACCCCCCATCAGCGAGAAGCCGGTGCGCGTCAGGATCGGCGGACGGACATCGGCGCCCAGCCGGTTCGATACCCATTTGACCAGCTCCTGCTCGCGGTCGGCGCCGACTTCGACCGGCCGGCGCACTTCGGGGGCGTAGATCACGTGGGCGATCGCCGATTGGCGCGCGAACGATTCGCCGGTATCGAGACGCGCCGGCGCGCGCCGGGCCAGCTCGCCGCCGAAGGAGGGAAGCGCGCGGCGCCACGCATCGGCATTGGCGCCGATGCCGATGCCGACCACCAGCGCCGCGGCCATG
>NZ_AMPR02000257.1:0-29218 GCF_000307735.3 Cupriavidus sp. HPC(L)
ATGTATGGCGCGCCGGAGCAACCCGGTGCCGGCGTTGCCGCGCCGGCGGGGTATGGCGCCATCCACGGCGGCATTGGCGCCGGCACGGGCAACCCGCAAGCGGCCCCCTACCCCGGCGGCGGCCACGCGATCGGCGCCGACGTGGTCGATGTCGACGTGCCGCAACTGGACCCGGCCGAGGCCGCGGCCCGCTCGTATCGCGTCGCGCAGCAGCCGATGCCGGGCCAGCAGGCGGCGGACACGGTCCATGAGCGCTCGCGGCTCAACCCGATCCTGACCTTCGACAATTTCGTCACCGGCAAGGCGAACCAGCTCGCGCGCGCGGCGGCGATCCAGGTCGCCAACAATCCGGGCAAGTCGTACAACCCGCTGTACCTGTATGGCGGCGTCGGCCTCGGCAAGACCCACCTGATCCACGCGATCGGCAACTTCATGCTGATGGAGAACCCGCGCGCGCGGATCCGCTATATCCACGCCGAGCAGTACGTGTCGGATGTGGTCAAGGCGTATCAGCGCAAGGCGTTCGACGAGTTCAAGCGCTACTACCACTCGCTCGATCTGTTGCTGATCGACGACATTCAGTTCTTCTCGGGCAAGAACCGCACGCAGGAAGAATTCTTCTATGCGTTCGAGGCGCTGATCGCCAATCGCGCCCAGGTCATCATCACCAGCGATACCTATCCGAAGGAAATCACCGGCATCGACGACCGGCTGATCTCGCGCTTCGACTCCGGCCTGACCGTTGCCATCGAGCCGCCCGAGCTGGAGATGCGCGTCGCGATCCTGATGAAGAAGGCCGCCGCGGAGAACGTTTCGGTGCCCGAGGAAGTGGCCTTCTTCGTCGCCAAGCACCTGCGCTCGAACGTCCGCGAGCTGGAAGGCGCGCTGCGCAAGATCCTGGCGTTCTCTAACTTCCACGGCAAGGACATCACGATCGAGGTCACGCGCGAAGCGCTGAAGGACCTGCTGACCGTACAGAACCGGCAGATTTCGGTAGAAAACATTCAGAAAACCTGCGCCGACTTCTACAACATCAAGGTCGCCGATATGTATTCCAAAAAGCGGCCTGCCAATATCGCGCGGCCGCGGCAGATCGCGATGTATCTGGCCAAGGAATTGACGCAGAAGAGCCTGCCCGAGATCGGCGAGTTGTTCGGCGGACGCGACCACACCACCGTGCTGCACGCCGTACGCAAGATCGCCGACGAGCGCAGCAAGGACGCCCAGCTCAATCACGAACTGCACGTTCTGGAACAGACCCTGAAGGGTTGAAAACCCGGCGCCGGGGATTTTGCGGGACGGGCCCGGCGGGCTGGCATACTGTGGTCTGCGCGCCGCGCGTTGCCGGGGGGCCAACGAAAGGCCGGCGGGGACCCGCAAACCCGCGCGGGACAAGGGTTTCCGGGCCGCCGCCACATATTGGGGGATCGTGGCTTTTCATGCACAATATGCAGACGAGCCACACATCGTCCGGCTTTGCCGAGCCGCCCGTTTCGAGGTAAAATGCGACATTAACTCCTTGATTCCTAAGTGATTTTGGAGTTGTCCAGAACACCCGGCGGACGCTGACTATAAACGACGAAGGACATATTCAATGCAATTGGTCAAAACCTCGCGAGACAATCTGCTGCGTCCGCTGCAAATCGTGAGCGGCATCGTGGAGCGCCGCCACACCCTCCCGATCCTGGCCAACCTGCTGATCCGCAAGTCCGGCGCCAACGTCTCCTTCCTGTCCACCGATATCGAAATCCAGATCACCACGCACGCCGAATGCGGCGTCGGCAGCGACGACGTGGCCACCACCGTGGCCGCGCGCAAGCTGCTCGACATCCTGCGGGCGATGCCGGACGGCGATGTCGCGCTGTCGCTGTCGGACAAGCGGATGACGGTGCAATCGGGCAAGAGCCGTTTCGCGCTGCAGACGCTGGCCGCCGAGGAATTCCCGACGGTCGCCGAGGCCACCGAATTCAACGCCAGCGTCACCCTGCCGCAGAAGACCTTCAAGCATCTGCTGGCGATGGTGCATTTCGCGATGGCCCAGCAGGACATCCGCTACTACCTGAACGGCATGCTGCTGGTAGTCGACGGCAAGAAGCTGATGGCGGTCGCCACCGACGGCCACCGCCTCGCCTACTGCGCGGTCGAGCTCGAACAGGAAGCCGCGGGCGCCGGCGCCCGCCAGGAAGTCATCATCCCGCGCAAGACCATCCTGGAACTGCAACGCCTGCTCGAGGACAACGACGATCCGGTGCAGGTGCAACTGGCCGCGAACCAGATCAAGTTCACCTTCGCCAACGTCGAGCTGATCTCGAAGCTGGTCGAAGGCAAGTTCCCCGATTTCCAGCGCGTGATTCCGAAGGGCTACAAGAACGCCTTCGCGATTGATCGCATCAAGCTGCAGCAGGCGCTGCAACGCACCGCGATCCTGACCACCGACAAGTTCAAGGGCGTGCGCTGCATTCTCGATACGCACACCCTGAAAATCAGCTCGACCAACGCCGACCAGGAAGAGGCGCAGGAAGAGCTCGAACTCGACTATTCGGGCGATGCGCTCGATATCGGCTTCAACGTGACCTATCTGCTCGACGTGCTGGGCAACCTCAAGAGCGAGCAGGTCCAGGTCAGCCTCGGCGACTCGAATTCGAGCGCGCTGATCACCGTGCCGGAAGACGACAACTTCAAGTACGTCGTCATGCCGATGCGCATCTGATGTTCCGGTAAAGGATCGCAAGATACGCAGAATCCGGAGCATCGAACGGCAGGCTACGGCGCTCGCAACGGGCAAACAACCGGCGCGACCGACCCGCAGTAGCAGGGGCAGGATCATGGCGATCCGCCCCTTTGCCGTTTTTATGTAACCGCCATGCGGAGGGCCGATGGCCGCGTCGTGACCCGGCGCGCCGCGCTCCCCGCATTTGCCGTGAGTAGGAAAACATGACCCAACAGCAGAACCCGCAACAGGAAAACAGCTACGGCGCCTCCTCGATCCAGATCCTGGAAGGCCTGGAGGCGGTACGCAAGCGGCCGGGCATGTATATCGGCGACACCTCGGATGGCACCGGCCTACATCACCTCGTGTTCGAGGTGCTGGACAACTCCATCGACGAGGCGCTGGCCGGCTACTGCACGGAAATCCAGGTCACGATCCACACCGACAACTCGATCTCGATCATCGACAACGGCCGTGGCATTCCGCACGGCATCAAGTTCGACGACAAGCACGAGCCCCGGCGCAGCGCCGCGGAAATCGCGATGACCGAGCTGCACGCCGGCGGCAAGTTCAACCAGAACAGCTACAAGGTCTCGGGCGGCCTGCACGGCGTCGGCGTGTCCTGCGTCAACGCGCTGTCCAAATGGCTGCGCCTGACGGTGCGCCGCGACGGCCAGGCGCATTTCATCGAGTTCGCCCAGGGCGCGGTGCAGAACCGCATCCTGGAGACGGTCAACGGCCCGGACGGACAGCCGGTCGAAGTCTCGCCGATGAAGGTGCTCGGTCCGACCGACAAGCGCGGTACCGAAGTCCACTTCCTCGCCGACGAGGAAATCTTCACGAACGTCGAATTCCATTACGAGATCCTGTCCAAGCGCATCCGCGAACTGTCGTTCCTCAATAACGGCGTGCATATTCGCCTGACCGACCAGCGCACCGGCAAGGAAGAGGATTTCGCCTTCTCCGGCGGCGTCAAGGGTTTCGTCGAATACATCAATCGCGCCAAGTCGGTGCTGCATCCGAATATCTTCTACGCCAATGCGGAGAAGGAAGGCATTACCGTCGAAGTGGCGATGCAGTGGAATGACGGCTTCAACGAGCAGGTGCTCTGCTTCACCAACAATATTCCACAGCGCGATGGCGGTACCCACCTGACCGGCCTGCGCGCGGCGATGACGCGCGTCATCAACAAGTACATCGAAGAAAACGAGATCGCCAAGAAGGCCAAGGTCGAGACCACCGGCGACGACATGCGCGAGGGCCTGTCCTGCGTGCTGTCGGTCAAGGTGCCCGAGCCCAAGTTCAGCTCGCAGACCAAGGACAAGCTGGTGTCGTCGGAAGTGCGGCTGCCGGTCGAGGAACTGGTATCGAAGGCGCTGGGCGACTTCCTGCTGGAAACGCCGAACGACGCCAAGATCATCTGCGGCAAGATCGTCGACGCCGCCCGCGCGCGTGAAGCCGCGCGCAAGGCCCGTGAAATGACGCGCCGCAAGGGCGCGTTCGACGGCATGGGCCTGCCCGGCAAGCTCGCCGACTGCCAGGAACGCGATCCGGCGCTGTCCGAACTGTTCCTGGTCGAGGGCGACTCCGCAGGCGGCTCCGCCAAGCAGGGCCGCGACCGCAAGTTCCAGGCGATCCTGCCGCTCAAGGGCAAGATCCTGAACGTCGAGCGCGCGCGCTTCGACAAGATGCTGTCGAGCCAGGAAGTGCTGACGCTGATCACCGCGCTGGGCACCGGCATCGGCAAGGACGACTACAACCTCGAGAAGCTGCGTTACCACCGCATCATCATCATGACCGATGCGGACGTCGACGGCTCGCACATCCGCACGCTGCTGCTGACGTTCTTCTACCGGCAGATGCCCGACATCATCGAGCGCGGCTATGTCTATATCGCGCAGCCCCCGCTGTACAAGGTCAAGCACGGCAAGGACGAGCGCTATATCAAGGACGACAACGAGCTGAACGCGTACATGCTGCGCCTGGCGATGGAGAAGGCCAGCCTGCTGCGCCCCGACGGCAGCGAGATCGCCGGCGACGCGCTGACCGAACTGGCGCGCCAGTACCAGCTCGCCGAGGCGGTGATCGGCCGCCTGTCGCGCGTGGTCGACAGCGACGCGCTGCGCGCGATCGCCGACGGCGTCGAACTGAACCTCGACTCGGCCGAAGCCGCCGAAGCCTCGGCCCGCGCGCTGAAGGCCAAGCTGTCGGAAATGCATGCCAAGCGCCTGAATGGCGCCGCGGTCAATGACGATGGCACCGCCGACGTCTACGCGCAGTTCGACGAGAAGAACGAGAAGCACCGCCTGATGGTGGCCCGCCGCCATCACGGCAACGTGCGGCTGTCGCACATCGATTCCGACTTCGTCCACGGCGCCGACTACGCCGCGCTGGCACTCGCCGCCAAGACCTTCCAGGGCCTGATCCCGGTCGGCACCAAGGTCCGCCGTGGCGAGGGCGAAAAGCTGCGCGAGCAGACCGTCAACGACTTCCACGGCGCGATGCAGTGGCTGCTGTCGGAAGCCGAACGCGGCGTGTCCCGTCAGCGCTACAAGGGTCTGGGCGAGATGAACCCTGAGCAGCTGTTCGAAACGACGCTGGATGTCACGCAGCGCCGCCTGCTGAAGGTGCAGATCGAGGACGCGATCGCCGCCGACCAGATCTTCACGACGCTGATGGGCGACGAGGTCGAGCCGCGCCGCAACTTCATCGAGTCGAATGCACTGGTGGCGCGCAATATCGATGTTTGATCGCGCGGCGCCGTAGCACGGCAGCCCGCTCCAACGAGGCGAGACGCCCGACCGCTCTGCGGCCGGGCGTTTTTTATGCTCGTTCGATCAATTCAAGACACCACCCGATACGTCGACTGCACCAGCCCCGAAGGAAAGCTGCGGCTTGATACCAGCGCAAGATCGATGTCGTGCGGCAGTTCGCCAAACAACGGCCTTCCCGCGCCGATCAGCACCGGCACCGTGGTGATCACCATGTCCGCGATCAGGCCCTCGCGCAGGAACGACTGCACCAGCTGACCGCCGTCGACATAGACCCGGCGCACGTTCTCGCGCGCCAGTGCCGCCATCGCTTCCTTCGGCGTTTGATCGGCGAAGCGGACCTTGCCCTTCAGCGCCTCGGGCACCGGCGTACCGGCCAGCTGTTTCGACAGCACCAGCACCGGCCGGTCGTAGGGCCACGGGTCGAAGGTCTGCACCTTTTCATAGCTGCCGCGTCCCATCACGATCCAATCCTTGTCCGCGATGAAATCCGTATAGCCATGGTCCTCGCTCGGATCGTCGCGCTGCAGAAGCCAGTCGATGTCCCCATCGCGGCGCGCGATAAAGCCATCGAGGCTGGTGGCGATGAAGACGTGTGCGGTGATCATTGAATTGCCTCCATGTGTCGGGACTGTATTGTCCGAGAAGTCCGTTCGCCAAGGTGCCGCGCCCGCGCTTCCCGTACCAGCGCCTGCGGCGGCCTGCCGAGCGAGCGCAGGAAGGCGCGCCGCATCCGCTCTTCATCGCCGAATCCCGTTTGCGATGCGACTCTCCCGATCGACGTTTCGCCTGCCTCGATCAGCGCATGGGCCGCCTCGAGCCGGAGCTTCTCGATCGCCTTGGCGGGCGACATGCCCGTCTGCGCCTGGAATGCCCGGCTGAAATGCCGCTTGCTCCAGTGCACGTGCTCGGCCAGCTGTTCGACAGATAGCGGCTCGTGCAGATGCTCCCGCGCGAAGTCGAGGGCAAGCCGGACGCGGTCCGACTTCGGTTCGAGCGCGGACAGCGTGGAGAACTGCGACTGCCCGCCCGTGCGGCGGTAGTGGACCACCATCATCCGCGAGATCGATTTGGCCAGCGCATCGCCGAGGTCGGCCATCACCAGGGCCAACGCCAGATCGATGCAGGCCGTCATGCCCGCCGAGGTCCAGACCGGTCCGTCGTTGACGAAGATCTTGTCCTCATCCACCTGTACCGCGGGAAAGCGCTGCTGCAGCTCGCGCGCGAGGGCCCAGTGCGTCGTCGCCCGGCGTCCGTCGAGCAGGCCCGCTTCGGCCACGATGAAGGCTCCGGTGCAGATGCTGGCGATGCGCCTGGCGCGCGGCGCCGCTCGCCGCAACTGCGCGATCAGTGCGGGCTCGGTGGGCGCCTGCGTCGTGGTGCCGGCAACCAGCAAGGTGTCGTAGCGCCGCCTGCCAATCGCTTGCGTCTCGATCTTGACGCGCGACGATCCGGCCACCATGCCGCCGTCTGCGGATACCACCGCAATCTCGTAGCGCGGTTGCGGCGACAGCTCGTTCGCCAGCTCGAAGACCGTCAGCGCCGCCATGTCGAGGATCTGGAAGCCGGGATAGACGACCAGGGCAATGCGTGCGCTCATGATGTCCGCTTTGGAGGGTTCTGCCGATTCGATGCCGGCAATTGTAGCGGCCGGCCCGCCTTCCGTCGGTCCTTCGCCAATGTCCCCGATGTCCCTTATCGTGGGTTTTTCGTCATTTGAGCCACCACGGGCTTCGCCCACAATGGCTCCTGACGGCATCGCACTCGACACGCCGACGGCACCGCAAGCTCACGGGAATCCAGCGCGAGCCTGCTGCTCATCCATGACGAAACAGGACCTCGTATGCAACTCACCGACAACACGATCTTCATCACCGGCGGTACCTCGGGCATCGGCCGCGGCCTCGCCGAGGCGTTTCACAGGCTCGGCAACCAGGTCATCATCGGCGGCCGCCGCAAGCCTCTTCTCGACGAGGTGACCCAGGCAAACCCGGGCATGGCCGCGATCGAGCTCGATATCGCCGACGCCGGCAGTGTCGCGAAGGCGGCAGCCGAACTGACCGCGCGCTTTCCGAGACTCAACGTGCTGATCAACAATGCCGGCATCATGCCCTTCGACCAGGCCGACGCGGCGATCGACGAAGCGACGATGCAGGCCACCGTGACCACCAACCTGCTCGGCCCGATCCGCATGACCTCGGCGCTGATCGAACACCTGAAGCGCCAGCCGCGCTCGGTGGTGATCCACAACACGTCGGTGCTGGCCTATGTGCCGCTCGCCAACACCGCGGTCTACTCGGCCACCAAGGCGGCGCTGCATTCGTACGCGCTGTCGCAGCGTTTCATGTTGCGCCACACCTCGGTACGCGTGCAGGAAATCGCCCCGCCCTGGGTCAACACCGACCTGATCCACAAGAGCGACGACCCGCGCGCGATGCCGCTGGACGCCTTCATCGAACAGACCATGGCAGCGCTGGCCACCGATGCCGAGGAAGTGCTGGTCGAAGCGGCACGCCCGTTGCGCGACAACCCCGGCGCGGGCGAGCATGCCTTCGTCAATGGCTTCAACGAGAGCATCGCGGCCACGCCGATTCCCGTGGGTTGAGGTCGCGTGCCAGTTCGACGGCCGGGCTCCCCGGCCGTTCGACTATGGCGAAAACCGCTCCACCGCGTCGACGTTGGACGAATTCGCCCCGCCAATGGCCAACACGGTCCCATCGGAAAGCACCGTCGCCACCGGGGCGCGGCGCGCCACCGACATCGACGCCGCCACGGTCCAGACGTTGGTGTCCGGGTTATAGATCTCCGCGCTCGCCAGCGTCCCCGTGTTCGATCCACCGGCCACCAGGACGCGGCCATCAGGCAGGAGTGCCATCGCAGGCAGTGTCCGCGCCGCATTCATGACGCTCGATGTCCAGGTCGAGGCAACAGGGTCGTAAAGCCAGCCCGTGTTACCCATGCCGGTCACGAGCACCTTGCCGTTGCCCAGTAACTCGGATTGCGCGACGTTACTGCCCCCGCCCGGGTACGGCACCGGCGTGATCGTCCCACTATCGTCCACCGGATACAGCTCGGCGGTCACGTTGAAACCCATCGTGCCAATGCCACCGACCAGCAGGATTGCGGCGCCCCCGGGGAGCAGCGTCGCGGCATGCTGACCGCGGGGAGAGCCCAGGGCCGTCGTCATCGGCGTCCAGGCGTTGGTAGCCGGATCGTACCGCTCGGCCGTCGAACTGCGGCCGCTAGCGAGGTTGCCGCCGATGACCAGAACCTTGCCGTCAGGCAGCAGCGTTGCCGTGTGCCTGGAGCGGGCCTCCGACATGCTGCCGGTTGCCTGCCAGGTACCGGTGGCAGGATCGTAGACCTCCGCGGTAGCGCTGCCGCCTCCGGCAACCAAGACCTTGCCGTCATTGAGACGAGTCGCCGTGGCTTCGACCCGGGAAGTCGCCATGCTTGCCGTGGCCGCCCAGGCGTTCGTGGCCGGATCGTAGAGAAAAGCAGACGCGCTCGGTGCCGATGCCAGATAACCGCCTGCCACCAGAACCTTGCCGCTGTTCAACGTGGTCCCCGTCATGTAATGCATCGGACCGGGCAGCGAGGCGACCTGCGCCCAGCTGCCGCGTCCGGTCACCGCAATGCGGACCTGGGCCGACGTACTGCCTGCCTTGTTCGTAGCGGTAACCGTGTAGACCTTCTGCAGTTGAATCGCCGTGGGCGTTCCCGCGATCACGCCGGTCTGGATGTTCAGGCTCAGGCCTGCGGGCAGCGCGGGGCTCACCGAAAAGCTGGCCGCGGCGCCGCCGGTCACGACCGGTGTGTTCGGAACGATCGCTTCGCCCGCGACGTACAGCACGGAAGGCTGGACGTAGGTCAGCCCAGTGGGCGCCACCACCGCGGCTTCCACCGCGATGCGCAGCGTGGTTGTTGTCTGCCCCGCCGCATTGCTGCCCGTCACGGTATAGGTGGCTTCGGCCGCGGCGACAGTTGGCGTGCCGCTGATCACGCCCGTCTGCGTATCGAATGCGAGGCCGGCCGGCAGCGCCGGCGTAATGGTGTACGCATCGATCGGTCCGCCACCGTTGCCGGGGCCGTTCGCGACAATCGGCTCGCCCACGGTATAGACGACCGCGGACTCGCGGTAAGCCAATTGGCTTGGGGCCACCGCCGCGTTGCGCACTTCAATCTGCACGCGGGTGGTCGCGCTGCCGGCGCCGTTCTCCGCCGTGACGACATGGACCGTCGACGGGACTACCGTCGTGGGCGTCCCCGAAATGACGCCGGTGACCGCATCGAGCAACAGGCCCGCCGGCAATGCCGGTGCGATGCTGTAGCGCTCCACCGCACCCCCGCTCGCGCTGGGACGATTTGGCACGATAGGCTTGGCGAGTTCGTAGACCACCGACGACATGCCGTAACTGAGGCCTGCCGGCGCCTGCAGCGTCGGGGTTGGCGAGGGCGTCTGCTTGTCGTCGTCGTCATCGCCGCCGCACGCGGATAGCAGTGACAGCAAGCACAGGCACATCAGCAGCAACAGCCATTGGCCCGGCCGCTGCAGTTGGAGCCGCGGGCGAATTGCGGCATGGCGAAAGAGTGTTGTCATTTTTCCCGGTTCCAGTTCCGTTGATTTACGGCGCGCTCCCGAATGGCAACGGTATTACCTTGCATGCCGATACGCAGCCGTTGCGGCAATCGCATTCGATACGGGTCGAAATGCAAAAACAACCCGGCAAATTGGCGATGGTTCGGGAATCGGCGAAATATACACCAGGTAATGCACGGGGTGATTAACGCCAAATGCCGCTGAATTTCCCATGGTTTGGCGAAGGATCTTTTTCCAGCGGCGCCAAATGAATTGTGGTGGAAGAGATGGAAAATCCAGTCCGCCGGCGCTATCAGGCGGCTGGCGCGTCGAGCAGGAATTCGCCAATCGCCAAAGACGTCGCTCCGCGCTTCGGCGGCCAATCGGTGAAATGGCCGCCCAGCGGCGCCCACCACGGCGCGGCATCGGCCAGCACCGGGCCGTAGTCCACCGCATCCGATTCCACCACGCCGCGCCGCGGATTCGACAGTACCCATCGCATCCCGGCCACCAGGCTGGATGCGACCTGCAGGCTGGTCGCCGAGTTGTACGGCGCCAGCGAGCGCGCCCGCTCGATGCTCAAGTGCGACCCGTACCAGATGCCACCGTGCCGGCCGCTGAGCAGCAGCACGCCGAGCTCGTCCTCCCCGCCGACGATCTCGTCGCGCAGGATGCGTTCGCCGCGTACGCGCGGTGCGGCGCGCTCGTCGAGCCATTGCATCGAGGCCAGCGTGGCGTCTGTCGGGCGATAGGCGTAGTAGACGGTGGGACGATACGGCGGCAGGCCGGCAGGATCGTCGGCATCGTCGGTCAGATAGGCGGCGATCGAGATCGACTCGTTGTGGGTGATCAGGTAGGCGTCGAACGGTCCGTGCGACGGCGACCATGAACGCACCCGTGTCCGATGTCCGGGCCGATGGATCGCGATCGCGGCACCGCAACCATCGCTATGGCGGTAGCCGCCGGGAGGCAGCGCCGGTTCGTGCGTGCCCCAGCCGAGTTCGGCATCCTGCAGGCATTCGGTGATGAAGCCCTCGGCGGACCAGGTGTTGGCGAACTCGCCTTCGCGCGGGAAGCCGGGCGCTTGCTGGCTGTCGTATTCGCTGATCTGGATCACGCGTAGATCGAGGCGGCGTGCCAGCGCCGCCCAGTCCCCGCGATGCTGCGGCCCGGCCTGCTGGAGGCCGGCATGGCGGGCCAGCTCGATCAACGCGGCCTTGGCCAGCACCGAGACCATGCCCGGATTGGCGCCATGCGCGACCAGCGCCGTGGGCATCGTCTCGCGGCCGCGAGCGAACGCCAGCATTTGTTCGCGAAGCGCGTAGTTGCTCAGTTGCGGGGCGTTCGCATCGCCGGCATAGTCCCAGGGCTCGATGCCGGCATCGATATAGAAGGCACCGTGGGACTGGGCCAGGGCGATCAGATCGCGGCTGCAGACGGACGGCGCCACGCCAAGCAGAAAGGTCCCGTCACGCAACAGCGGAGCAAGGACCGACGCGAACGTGTCCGCGGTGATGCCAGCCTCCACCGCCTGCAGGCCGTGCGCCGCCACGAGATGACGACGGCAATCGTCGAACGAGCGATCCACTACGGTGATGGCGGCCCGTGGCCAGGTTCGCTGCAGCAGTGGCAGCACGGCCTGGCCGATACAGCCAAAGCCGACGATGACGATGTGGTCGATCACGTTGACCCCTTCTGTCCGGCAACGGCGATGCGGCCCGGTTCGCGTGTTGAACGGCGCGCCACAGCGGAGTGCCGCAGGCCATGGTATCCCCACGTGCCGCCCGCTGCCAACGGGTCTTCGCCGGCGCTGCATCGAGCGCCATTCCGACGGGTTATGCCCATATTCCCGGCACATCATTGTTGTCCTGCCGCAGCCCACGCAAGATAAGCCGCCGAGCGGTATCGCGCCGCTCGCACCATGCACACACGGCGGCGCTGCCACCTCACCGCGCCGCATCAGAAGAACGGAGACAGCATGCCAACCCGATCGCCAACGCTCGCGACCGCCATTCGACGCCATTGGCCTTGCTTTGCCGTCGCGCTGATCGTGGCGTCGCCAGCCGCATCCCAGGTGCGGGACGATCGCCCGACTTCCCCGGTTGCCGAGCATGAAGTCATGCAGGGCTTCCCGCCCTCTGCGGAGCGGCAGCTCAGCCGCGGCAGCGGTCTGCGCCCGCCGTATATGCGCTGGGCGTTTCGGCATGCGCGAGAAATGTCGGCGACCGCCGGCATTCGCCATGCCGATCGACCGCTGGCGCTGGATGGCCAGCCCGGCGCCGAGCTGGACGGCGCCACGTTCACGGTGGGGGACAAGACCATCTCGCTTGCCGACTACCTGCGCGTCACGCATACCGACGGCTTTATCGTTCTGCACCAGGGCAGGATCGTCTACGAGCGCTACCTTGCCGGCTTCGGTCCGTACCAGCCGCACATCTGGGCGTCGATGACGAAATCGGTGACGGGGCTGCTTGCGGCCATGCTGATCGAACAGGGCAAGCTCGATCCGCAGGCCCGGCTCGCGCAGTACGTACCGGAGCTCGCCGGCAATCCGTTCGGCGAGGCGACGGTGCAGCAGAACCTCGACATGGAAGTGCCGGTCGGCTACCCCGAAGGGCTGCCGCCGGACCTGGGGCTGTTCGGCGCGGTCGGCATCGTGCCGCGCAAGCCCGATGCGCCCGATACCATCTACGACTTCCTCAAGGTCGTGCATGCGACTGGCCGTCCCGACAGCAGTGCGGATGGCGGCGTCTGGTACTACCAGAACGGTTCGCCGGAAGCGGTGGCATGGGCGCTGCGCCGGATTACCGGCAAGAGCTGGTCGCAGCTGGTCAGCGAGATGATCTGGTCGCGCTTTGCCGACGACGATGCCTATGTGCAGGTCGACCGCCTGACTACGGAAATGGCCAGCGGCGGCATGAACTCGACGCTGCGCGACGCCGCCCGCTTTGCCGAGGCGGTACGCCGCGCGGCGGCGGGCGATGGATCGGCTGGCATTTCACCGGCGGCAGTCCGGATTGCGCTGAAGCCGGCCACCAATCAGGCGCGCTTCGCACGCGGCAACATTACGCCCGGCCGCGACGGGTATGGCTATCGCCACTACTGGTTCCAGCGCAACGACGGCGACGGCAGCGTCGAGGCCAGCGGTCGTTTTGGGCAGAAGATCTATATCAATCCGGCCAAAGGGCTGACTGTGGTGAAGTTTTCTGCCAGCCCGGATGGCGCGGCGCGCGCGACCAGCGCCGCGGGCCTGCGCAAGCGGGACGATCCGGCACGCGTGCTCGAGTCATCCGAAGCCATGGTCGCGGCGGCACTGGCGATCCATCGCGCGGTCGGTCGGTAGATCGGTGGCGGCCACCCTCGCAACGCCGACGGCTTAGCGAACCGGCGCCGGTTCCGCGGCGCCCCTCAGTATTTTTGCGACGGCCGCGAACTCCTCGTTGCCGTATCCCGCCTCTTCCGCGTCGCGCAGCAGCCGGGCGATCAGTGAGGGCAGTTCGCTCCGCAGCCCCTTCTGCCGCATCGCCTGCTCGATGCGGCCGGTGGCATCGATCGAGATCGACAGCGGGCTTTGCGACACGGCGTAATCGCCGTTGTCGATGACATTGCCCTCATGACGCAGGAATGCGCCGAACGAGGGCGACATCGCTTCGACAATGCCGCCGTACACGCCGACATCCAGCCCTTCGGCCTGCGCCAGCGCGGCGCCCTGAAAGAAGCCCATCGACGCGCCATAGACGTACGACAGCGTCGCCAGGTCCATGGTGGCCGCGGCGGCCACGTCCTCGCCGAGATAGACCACATTGCCGCCCAGCACGGCGAGCAGTTCGCGCGCCAGCGCATGGTCCTCGCCGCTGCCCGACACCAGCACGGTGGTGTCCGGCTGTCCCATTTGCTCGGGGGCGACCTGAAGCGCGCCGTCGAGATAGCCGGCGCCGATCCGGGCGGCCAACTCGGCCATGTCGCGTGCGTCCTGCGGGCTGCCGGTGGTCAATTGCAGCAGCAGCTTGCCCTTGAGTGCAGACTTCACCGCGACGTCCGACAGGATGTCATGGGTCGCGCGATAGTCGTGCACGCAGATGACGACAGCCTCGGCGTCGGCCATCGCCGCCGCGGCGGTGGCGGCGACGATGGCGCCACGGCTCGCCAGTGGTTCGGCTTTCGATCGCGTGCGGTTCCACACGCGCACCTGCATGCCTGCCTCGATGAACAGCCGGGCCAGCGTCGTCCCCATTTGTCCGAGACCGATTACTGCTACCGTTTTCATGTTTGCTCCCGCAGATGACAAGGTGCAGCCAGTATGGGAATGTACGGTTTATATGGTCAAGTACGCACCAAAATGACAGGTACTATCCTTCTGGTAAGTAACAGCGATTCGCCGCGGCAAGGAACATCGAATCCATGAAACGCAGCCAACCCTATAACTGCGGCGTCGGGCCCGCCTTCGAAGTGATCGGCGGCAAGTGGAAGGCGCTGATCCTGTATGAGCTGCATGCCAAACCGTTGCGGACCGGCGAACTTCGCCGGCTGCTCGATGGCATCACCGAGAAGATGCTGATCCAGCAATTACGCGAGATGGAGGCAGATGGCATCGTGCGCCGCGAGGTGTTTCACGAGGTGCCGCCGCGTGTGGAATACTCGCTGACGCCGGCCGGTCGGGAATTGAATCGCGCCCTGGGGCCGGTGGCCGAGTGGGGGCAGAAATACGCGGCGGCCAGATCAGGAAATAGCGGAAAATCATCGTGACCATCAGGACGCCATCCAACTCGGAATTCGGGGCCATGACCGATGTGTGGGAAGCTTCAGTGCGGGCGACCCATCATTTCCTCACCGACGCCGATATCGATGAATTGCGGCCGCTCGTTCTCAACGAATATCTTGCATTGGTCGATTCAAGGGTATGCAGCGGCGACAACGGCGAAATACAGGGCTTTGTCGGCGTTACACACGGAAAGATCGAGATGCTGTTCGTCGCGCCCCAGTGGCAAGGGCACGGCATCGGCAAGGCGCTGCTGCAATACGCCGTGACGAGAATGGGAGCCACGCTGGTGGACGTCAACGAGCAGAATCCAGCCGCGACCGGTTTCTATCGGCGAATGGGTTTCAGCGTCTTCGACCGGTCGCCGCTCGATGGACAGGGCCGGCCGTTCCCGCTACTCCATATGCGGCTGGCAACGCCAGCGCAACGGTAGCGACCCGCTCGCCGAAGCGGAAACGCTCTGACCGAAAAAGAGGACGCGATGGCCGGACAACGCGAATGGACCGGGGCCGAGATGGTCCAGCAATTGCGCACGCTTGGTATCGCGCCGGGCGCGGCGCTGCTGGTCCATTGTTCGTTTCGTCATGTCCGGCCGGTCGAAGGCGGACCGCCAGGCCTGATCGAAGCACTGCGCGCCGCGATCGGCTCCACTGGCACGCTGGTGATGCCTTCCTGGACCGAGGACGACGATGTCCCGTTCGATCCGGCGACGACACCGGCCTCGCGAGACCTCGGCATCGTCGCCGACACCTTCTGGCGCCAGCCGGGTGTCATCCGCAGCGAGCATCCGTTCGCCTTCGCAGCGGCGGGACCACAGGCGCGCCGAATCACCGCGGATGCCTTGCCGTTGCCGCCCCACATCGCAGCCAGTCCGGCCGGCCGTGTGCACGAGCTCGATGGACAGGTGCTGCTGCTCGGCGTGGGCCACGACGCCAACACCACGATTCATCTGGCCGAACTGATGGGCGGCGTGCCTTACGGCGTGCCGCATCACTGCACGGTGCTGCGGGACGGCAAGGCCGTCCGGATCGACTATCTCGAGAACGATCACTGCTGCGAGCGCTTCGATCTGGCGGATGGATGGCTCAAGGAAAAAGGCCTTCAGCGTGAAGGCCCCGTCGGCAATGCCAGCGCCCGCCTGATGCGGGCGCGGGACGTCGTCGATATCGTGCTACAGCAATTGGCTCGCGATCCGCTGGTCTTCCTGCATCCGCCCGAGACCGGCTGCGAGGAATGCGACGCCGCACGGCGATCGATCAGGACAGCGTAGCGCGCCTGTGCGTTCAGCCTCCAATGCCGAGCAGTTCCACCTCGAAGTTCAGCGTCGCATTCGGCGGAATCGTCCCCGGCACGCCGCGCGATCCATACGCGGTGCTGCCCGGGCAAACCAGCTTGGCCTTGCCGCCGACCTGCATCTTCTGCACGCCCTCGGTCCAGCACGGGATCACGCGATTGAGCGGGAACGAGATCGGCTGTCCGCGCTTGTACGAGCTGTCGAACTCGGTGCCGTCGGTCAGCGTGCCGCGGTAGTGCACCTTGACGGTATCGGTAGCCTTGGGCGATGCGCCGTTGCCCTTGGTCAGGTGCTGGATCGAGACGCCCGACGGCAGGGTCTGGGCCGGTTCGGCGGCATGGGCGGAAAGGGCCAGCGCGCCGATGGAAACCAGCGAAGCAAGGGAAGCGAGCAGCGGAAGTCGGGTCATTGCGGTCATCCGTCGAGTCAAGGAAAGGCACAAGGATAAACCGATTGAAGACCGGGACGGTCTGCAGCGCCCGTGCCGCGCCTCACCGCAAGCAACGCCAGCGACCACCGACAGACCGCCCGCCTTCACCCGCTCCCCCCGAAACCGCTGATCAAAGCGCCCGCAGCCGCTCGCGCAACTGGTACTTCATCACCTTGCCCGTCGGCGTGCGCGGCATCGCTTCGACGACGCGGACCTGTCGCGGCACCTTGTACTTCGCCAGCCGCTCGGCACAGAAGGCCTGGATGTCCTCGACGTCGACGCTGGCATCGGCCCTGGCCACCACCACGGCCGCCACGCTCTCGCCCCACTCGGGATGCGGCATGCCGACCACCGCCACTTCCGAGATCGCCGGATGGCCGGCCAGCACGTCTTCCACCTCCTTGGAATAGACGTTCTCGCCGCCGGTGACGATCATGTCCTTGACGCGGTCGACGATGAACAGATAGCCGTCCTCGTCGATCCGCACCAGGTCGCCGGTGCGATACCAGCCCTCGTGAAACGCCGCGGCAGTCGCGGCGGGATCGCGGTAGTAGCCCAGCATCATCGACTGGCAACGCATCCAGATTTCGCCAACCTCGCCGGGACCGGCTTCGTGCCGATCGTCGCGCATCACCTTGACGGTGCAGCCGCTGACCGCATGGCGACCGATCGAACCGGCCTTGACCACCTGCTCCTCGGGCAGCAGTGCGGTTCCGGTGGGACCGGTCTCGGTCATGCCGAACACCTGATAGAAGCGCTCGCAGCGGTAGCGTTCGGCCAGCATGCGCGCGGTGCCCGAATCGATCGGACCGCCACCGTACAGCCACGCGCGCACGCTCGACAGATCGTAACTGGCAAAATCCGGCGCCATCTTCATCGCCATCAGGTAGGCGATCGGCGCGCCGAAGAACAGCGTGCAGCGTTCCTGCTGCACGGTCTCGAGAAACCTCACGGGGTGATATTCCGGCAGCAGCACCGCGGTGGCGCCGACAAACAGGCTGCCGACCAGCAGATTGTTCAGGGGGAAGCTGTGCCAGATCGGCATTGCCAGCAGCACGCGATCGGACGGCCCAAGGCCGTAGACCAGGCTCGAGCCGGTGCCGGCGAGAATCACGTTCGCATGCGAGTGCATGCAGCCCTTGGGCTTGCCGGTCGTGCCGGAGGTGTACAGCAGCTCGGCCAGATCGTCGTCGTCGACATCGACCGGCCGATAGTCATGCTGCTCTCCCTCCGGGGCGATCGGCGGGAGTCCCGCCTGCTCGTTGCCGACGGCGGACAACGCAAACGCCGGCGGCGCGCCATCGAGCTGGCGATGCAGGTCCGCGTCGACCAGCCACAGCCGGCTTTCGCTGTGCGCGAGGATATAGGCGGTCTCGGGCGCGGCGAGCTTGTGATTGACCGGTACGGCGACGCCACCGATATCGAGGATCGCATAGTAGGCGATCACCCATGCGGCCGAATTGCGTCCCTGCAGCGCGACCTTGTCGCCCTTGCCGATGCCTTGCGCCTGCAGCCACGCGGCGGTGTGTTTGACGCGACGCCGCAGCTCCTCGTAGCGGATACGCTGCGCGCCATCGACGATGGCGATATCCGAGCTGCGCTGCCGGGCGACGCTGTCGAGCGCCTCATTGATCGTCCACATGGTGTCTCCTCCTTGGCCGGTTTTTTGGTTGGCCGTTTGCCTATCGTCGTCTACTGCATGCCTTGCCACTTCCTCCCCGGTGATTCCATTCGGCCCGACGCCATCACGCGTGCGGACGCGCGCTTCCCATCGCCAGCGCATCGGCTGCGGCGGCGATGTCGATGCCGGCGGCCGTCGAGGCCATCATCGGTACCATCGCCGGCACCAGTCCATCGGCGCAGAACAGCTCGGCTGCGGCGAGCCCCGACGCATCGCGCTTGACGCGCAGACGCCATTGCGCCGCCTCGGCCAGCAGCACGGCCTGGTAGGTGCGCGCCATGCCCCATGCCAGGCGCCTGCCTTGCTCTTCGTCCGGGGCGTTGATCATCGGAATCAGCGTGTCGAGCGCGTTCTCGATCCGCTGGCGCAGACCGCGCGTCGCGTCGAGCGACAGCCCGCGCAGCCGCCGCACCACGTCCTCGATCCAGGCCTCGCCATGTTCGGAAGCGCGCAGCGCGCGCAACACGTCGTGCGCCAGTACAGAAGTCGTGCCTTCCCAGATGCAATGCACATGCAGGTTGCGGAAGAGCCGCGGCAGACCGGTGTCCTCGATGTAGCCGGCGCCGCCGAAGCTCTCGAGCAGCTCGCTGCCGGCCCAGACCGCCTGGCGCGCGCAGGCCAGCTTGGTCAGCGGCGCCATCAGGCGCGACAGCGTGCCGTCGGCGCCGTGTTCGGCCGCACCGATCAGCGCCGCGGTCTGGAAATTGAGCGCAAGCATCGCCTCGTACTCGGCGGCGATGCGCGCCAGCCACGCGCGATGCATCGGCTGCTGCGCCAGCGGCTTGCCGAAGACTTCGCGCTTGCCTGCATAGTCGCGAGCGAGATCCAGCAGGTGGCCGACACCGGCCGGGCCGCCCCACGAGGCCCACAGCCGCGCGATATTGAGCAGGCCCGCCATCTTGCCGACGCCCTGCCCGATCTCGCCGACCGGTACCGCGATGGCGTCCTTCAGGTCCAGCTCGGCGGTCGGCAGCGCGCGCGTGCCCAGCTTGTCCTTCAGCCGCCGGACCTCGATACCGTTCCAGCTGCCGTCCGGACGGCGCAACTCGATCAGGAACAGCGACAGGCCACGGCTGCCGGGCTGCGCGCCCTCGGGCCGCGCCAGCGCCAGCGCCATCTGCCCGGTGGTGGCGGACGTGAACCACTTGGTGCCGTTCAGCAACCACGTGCCGTCGCTCGATCGGCGCGCCGTGGTCGAACTGCGGCCCACGTCCGAGCCGCCCTCCTTCTCCGTCATCCATTGTCCCGACGTCCACCCGTTGTGCCGGGCGGTCAGCTTCGGCACATAGCGCTGCGCCAGCTTCGGATCGTGCTGCAGCAGCAACCGCGCGGCGCCGTCGGTCATCACCAGCGGGCAGTCGGCCACCGCGCAGGCGGGGTCGTACAGATTGACCAGCCCGGCCTGCACCACGCGCGAATGTTCCCCGTAGGGCGTTTCGTAGGGCAGCGCCACCAGGCCTTCCTCCTGGCCGATCTGCACCAGCCGCAGCCAGGCCGGATCGACACGCAGTTCGTCGACACGCCGGCCCCAGGGGTCGTAGGGCACATGCTGCGGCGGATTGCGTTCGGCCTGATCGGCAAGCGGCAGCAGTTCGGCGACCGCGCGCTCGCCGAGGCGGTCGAGCGAGGGGCTGGCCTCGGCGAACACCTCCGCCGGGAGCAGCCGCTCGAGCGTCAGCCGCAGCGTCGGATCGGTACGAAAGCGATTGCCGGGTTTCGGCGCGGCCTGATGGAAGTCACTCATTGCCGTCTTCTCCTTGACGGGTTGGCAGCGCTCGGCTGCGGTCCAAGGGATTGCACGCAGAACGCGACCAGGCTGGCCACCAGATCGGCGTCCTCTTCGTCCGGATGCGGCGCGCTGAGCGGTCCAACCAGCGTTTCGGCGATGGCGCCGACGATCGCGGTGCCGACCAGATGGGGGTGCTGCGGCGCAATCTCGCCCGCCTCGATGCCCTGCTGGACCAGCCTGGCGAAGATTGCCCGATAGGGTTCGCGAAACTGCATCCGCGCCACATCGATCGGCGGATCGACCGGCTCGGCCAGCAGCGCCCAGGCCAGCTGGCGCCCGCGCAGCGCTCGCCGCGCGAACGTCTCGACCACCCGGGCCAGCCGCTCGCGCACGGTGCCGTCGGTGTCGAACGCGGCGGCGCAGGCGTCGATCTCGGTCTGCGCCGCGCGCTTGAACACCTCGTTGAACAGATCGGCCTTGGTGGCGAAGTAGCGGTAGATCAGGCCGGCCGAGATCTCGACTTCGGCGGCGATCGCGGGAATGTTGGCGGCGGCGTAGCCGCCACGTGCCACGAGCTTGAGCGCGGCCTTGATGATCCGCTCGCGGGTTTCCGCCAGGCGAGCTTCGACTTTGGGGGTTCGACGGTAGGGCATGAAAGAAGTATCTATGCTTTCATTTCTTCGTGCAAGGTTGAGTTTCCGGTTGTAGACTCGGAAAAAATTCGACGGAAAGGAGACGCGCAATGGATCGGCTGCCACTTCGCCCCTATGCGTTCGGTTGGTTCCAGGTCGAGTACGGCGATGCGCTCAAGCGCGGCGATGTGCGTCCGGTGCGGGCCTTCGGGCAGGAATTCGTGCTGTGGCGCGATCACGATGGCACGGCACACCTGATGGACGCCTACTGCCGCCACCTCGGCGCGCATCTCGGCCATGGGGGTCGCGTCGTCGGCAACGAGATCCAGTGCCCGTTCCACGGCTGGCGCTACGACGGACAGGGCGAATGCACGCGCATTCCGTACAGCCCGGACGCCTCGCTGCAATCGCGCGGCATGCGCCGCTGGCCGACCGTCGAATGCAATGGCCTGATCCTGGCCTGGTGGCATCCGCAGGACCGGCCGCCGAGCTACGAATTCCCGCGGCTGCCGGAATACGGCCACGGCGAATGGTCGCGCTATCACCGCCATGCCTGGCAGGTGCAAACCGTCTGGCAGGAGATCCAGGAGAACATCGTCGACAGCACGCATTTCCACTATCTGCACGGGGTGGAGAGCCTGGCGGTGGTCGACCGCTTCGAGCCGCGCGGACCGGTGCTGGACGTCAATATCGTCCACCAGTTCAAGACGCCGCGCGGCGTGCAGCGAGGCTACATCCAGACCACGCTGTATGGGCCTTATCTGGCCACGGTGCGCTTTCGGATCGGCGATCTGGCCGAGATCCTGTTCGTCGACGCGATCACGCCGCGCGAGGCCAACGAGGTGGAATTGCGCTTCAGCCTGATGGCCCGGCTGGCGGGGATCGAGGCGCCGGACATGAGCCTGGAGCTGGTCAACGAGGCGATCCGGCAGGTCAGCCAGGACGTGCCGATCTGGAACCACAAGGCGCACCGCCCTCGTCCCAGCCTCGCGCGCGGCGATGGGCCGGTAATGAAATTCCGCGAGTGGGCGCGCCAGTTTGCCGTCGAAACCATGCCGATCCGGGAGGTGGCCTGTGGCGTCGCAGAATAATCAGGACCCGCACTGCGTATTCGCCTACGTCGGCAACAGCATCCTGCCGTCGACGCTGGCCCGCGGGCCGTGGAGCCCCGATGCACAGCACGGCGGCGCACCGGCCGGGCTGCTGGCCGCGATCGCCGAACGGGCGATGGCCGGCGAGCCGGGATGGTCGATGGTGCGGCTGACGCTGGAATTGCTGCGGCCGGTACCGATCGCACCGCTGCAGGTCACGCACGAGATCCAGCCGGGCGGCTCGGTGCGGCGCGTGGCCTTGAGCCTGATGCATCAGGACAAGCCGGTCGTGCGCGGCGTCGCGGTGTTCATGCGCGAGCGGGCGGTGGACCTGCTTCCCCCCGCTGGCGCGTGCCCGCTGCCGCTGCCGGACCAATGCAGCGAACCGATCCGCATTCCGGGCATGGCCGAGCAGACCTCGTTTCACTACACGGCGATGGAGAGCCGCGTCGCGGCCGGCAGCGTCGCCGAGCCCGGCCCCGCGGCCGCGTGGTTCCGCCTGGCGGTGCCGCTGATCGACGGCTGGCCCACGCCGGCGAGCGCCCGCGCGGTCGCGGCCGCCGACTTCGGCAACGGCATCAGCTGGGCGCTGCCGCTCGATCGCTTCGTGTTCGCGAACGCGGACCTGACGGTCTCGCTGCACCGCCAGCCGCGCGGCGAATGGGTCGGCGTGGACGCCGTCACGGTGGCCCAGCCCAGCGGCATCGGGCTGACTGCCTCGACGCTGTACGACGAGGCCGGTGCGATCGGCGTGGCGCAACAGAGCCTGGTGATCAAGGCGCGATAGAAGGTCGTCGGTGAAGCGCCAGCGCTACACTGAGCGCTTCTCCACGACCGATGCGCGCCCATGCAGATACGCACCTTCCGCGAGTCCGATGAAACCGACGTGGTATCCCTGTGGAAGCACTGTGGGCTGACGCGTCCCTGGAACGATCCGCACCGCGACATCGCGCGCAAGCTCGCCGAACAGCCGGAGCTGTTCCTCGTCGGCGAGGTCGACCGCAGACTGATGGCCACCGCCATGGTCGGCTATGACGGCCATCGCGGCTGGATCTATTACCTCGCCGTCCATGGCGATTTCCAGGGGCGCGGCCATGGCCGTCAGTTGATGGCCGAGGCCGAAAGACTGCTGCGCGAACGCGGCTGTCCGAAATTGAACTTGCTGGTCCGCACGGACAACGAAGGCGTGCTCGCCTTCTATCGCGAACTGGGCTATACCATCGATGCCACCGTCAGCCTCGGCAAGCGGCTGATCCCGGACAACTGAGCCCGGATCGCTCAACGCCCGTCCTTGGCCATCCGGCCCGACACGCCGCGCCCGGCTTGTTCGGTTGACGCTGGTGCCCGCACGAGCGCGCAATGGGCGACGTGCCCGGCGGTTCCCGACTCGATCGAAGAGGCAGACAGATGAGCAATATCGGATTCATCGGCCTGGGCGTGATGGGCGCCCCGATGGCACGGCATCTACTCGAAGGCGGACACACGCTGTACGTCCATAGCCGCAGCGGCGCGCCGCAGGGACTGCGCGATGCCGGTGCGCAATCGTGCGCGAACGCGGCCGAGGTGGCGCGGCAGGCGGACGTCATCATCCTGATGCTGCCCGACACGCCCGACGTCGAGCGCGTGCTGTTCGGCGACAACGGCGTCGCGGCGGGGCTGACCAGCGGCAAGGTCGTGGTCGACATGAGCTCGGTCTCGCCGATCGACACGCGCGAGTTTGCCGGCCGCATCGAAGCGCTCGGCTGCGACTATGTCGATGCGCCGGTATCGGGCGGCGAGGTTGGCGCCAAGGCCGGCACGCTGTCGATCATGGCGGGCGGCAAGCAGGCCGCGTTCGATCGCGTACTGCCGCTGCTGCAGCTGATGGGCAAGAACATCACGCTGGTCGGCGGCGTCGGTGACGGGCAGATCGCCAAGGTCGCGAACCAGGTCATCGTCGCGCTGACGATCGAGGCGGTGGGCGAAGCGCTGGTACTGGCCGCGAAGGCGGGCGCCGACCCGGCCCGCGTGCGGCAGGCGCTGATGGGCGGCTTTGCCAGCTCGCGCATTCTCGAAGTGCACGGCGAACGGATGATCCGCCGCACCTTCGACCCAGGCTTTCGGATCGCGCTGCATCAGAAGGACCTGAACCTGGCGCTGACGACGGCTCGCACGCTTGGCCTGAGCCTGCCCGGCACCGCGTCGTGCCAGCAGTTGTTCAATGTCTGCGAAGCGCTGGGCGGCGAGGGCTGGGACCACTCCGGGCTGGTCCGTGCGCTGGAGCACATGGCCGACTTCGCGATCGGCGATACGCCAGCCTCCTGAAGCAACGATCGCAAAAGGCGCGCCGCCGCCAGGGCCCGATGCAATCGGGCCAAACCCCAGTCTACCCAACCTGGCCAGACCCCGGCCAATCCCGCATGCACGGCACCGCACCAGCACGGTGAATTTCTCGGGAATTACCCTTGTTTGCGTTCCAATACATCATGCCATGATGTATTGTTCGTAGCCATCGACGGTTCCGCACCGTCGCGAGGGCGCTGGTCCCGGTCTGTCATCCGGACGTCCGCCAGCCCCGACCAGCAGCCGCCCTTGCCAGGACGAGGGTCGCCTGCCGTCGCCGTGCCGGCATTGCATGCCCGTGCGCCGCGACATTCCCGAGTGCCATCCCGACAAGCCTGCGCCCAGACAGGCGGGGATGGCTGTTCCGTTCACCGTTTCGAATCCTGCGGGCGCCATCATGCGAATACGCAAACAAACCGATTTCTTTTCCGGACTGATGTTCATCGCCGTCGGCCTCGGCTTTTCGCTGGTTGCGCGCGGCTACACCATGGGCACCGCGGCACGCATGGGACCCGGCTACTTTCCGTTCTGGCTCGGCATCGTGCTGGCGCTGCTTGGCGCGGTGGTGGCGATCGGCGCGATGTCGCCGACGGGCGAATCGGACCGGCTCGCACGCTGGGACCTGCGCACCGTGCTGTGGGTGCTCGGATCGGTGGTGCTGTTCGGCCTGGTGCTGAAGCCGCTCGGCATGGTGCTGTCGGTGATCCTGCTGGTGCTGATCGCGTCGATGGCGAGCCACGAATTCACCTGGCGCGGCGCGCTGCTCAATGCCGCGGTGCTGGTAGTCATCAGCCTGGTTGCCTTCGTCTACGGCATCAATCTGCAAATGCCGGTGTGGCCGGCTTTCCTATCGGCTTGAGGAGGGCCACGCAATGGAATTGCTCAACCATCTGGCGCTGGGATTCTCGACCGCGCTGTCGCTGCAGAACCTGGCCTATGCGCTGCTGGGCTGCGTGCTGGGGACGCTGATCGGCGTGCTGCCCGGCCTGGGACCGCTGGCGACCATCGCGATGCTGCTGCCGATCACCTACACGCTGCCTCCCGTCGCGGCGCTGATCATGCTGGCAGGCATCTATTACGGCGCGCAGTACGGCGGCTCGACCACCGCAATTCTCGTCAATCTGCCCGGCGAATCGTCGTCGGTGGTGACCACGCTGGACGGCTACCAGATGGCCCGCAAGGGCCGCGCGGGGGTCGCGCTGGCGACGGCCGGCCTGGGCTCGTTCTTTGCCGGCAGCGTCGCCACGCTGATCCTGGCCGCGTTCGCGACGCCGCTGTCGGAACTGGCATTCAAGTTCGGGCCGGCCGAGTATTTCTCGTTGATGGTGCTGGGCCTGATCGGCGCCGTAGTGCTGGCATCCGGCTCGCTGGTCAAGGCCGTCGCGATGATCGTGCTGGGCCTGCTGATCGGCCTGATCGGCACCGACGTCAATTCGGGCGTGGCGCGCTTCTCGTTCGACGTGCCGGAGCTGACCGACGGCATCAATATCACCGGGCTGGCGATGGGCCTGTTCGGCTTTGCCGAGATCATCGTCAATCTGGAGCAGAGGGAATCGCGCGAGACCTTCACCGATCGCGTGACCAACCTGTTTCCGACGAAGGAGGACTTCAAGCGCATGATTCCGGCCGTGCTGCGCGGTACCGCGCTCGGCTCGGCGCTCGGCGTGCTGCCGGGCGGCGGCGCGTCGCTGTCGTCGTTCGCGGCCTACTCGCTGGAAAAGAAGACGTCGAAGCATCCGCACGAATTCGGCAAGGGCGCGATCGAAGGCGTGGCCGGACCCGAGTCGGCCAACAACGCCGCGGCGCAGACCTCGTTCATTCCGCTGCTGACGCTGGGCATCCCGTCCAACGCGGTAATGGCGTTGATGGTCGGCGCGATGACGATCCACAATATCCAGCCCGGTCCGCAGGTGATGACCAGCAACCCCTCGCTGTTCTGGGGGCTGATCGCTTCGATGTGGATCGGCAACCTGACGCTGGTGATCCTGAACCTGCCGCTGATCGGGATCTGGGTCAAGCTGCTGAAGGTGCCGTACCGCTTCCTGTACCCGGCGATCCTGACGTTCTGCTGCATCGGCGTCTATTCGGTCAACAACACCGTGTTCGACGTGTTCGTCGCGGCGGCCTGCGGGATGATCGGCTATATCTTCATGAAGCTGCGCTGCGAGCCCGCGCCGCTGCTGCTCGGCTTCGTGCTGGGGCCGATGATGGAGGAGAACTTCCGCCGCACGCTGCTGCTGTCGCGCGGCGACTTCCATGTGTTCATCGAGCGGCCGCTGTCGTTGGGGCTGCTGGTCGCGGCCGCCGCGCTGGTGGCGGTGGTCGCGCTGCCGGCGGTCAAGGCCAAGCGCGAGGAGGCGTTCCAGGAGGAATAGCGAGGCCGCAGTGTCCCCTCTCCCCATCCCTCTCCCACGGGCGGGAGAGGGAGCCGCCTGTCGCAATGGGGGCGACTACGCAGACGACTACGCAGGCGACTACGCGCCCGTCCACACGCGGCCGAGAAAGTCCCGGATCAGCGGGCATACCTGCGCGAAATGCGTCTCCAGCAGCCAGTGGCCGCCGTCGGTCATATGCAGTTCCGCCCGCGGCAGATCGCGCAGATAGGCACGGCCGGCGGCCGCCGGCATATAGCCGTCATGGGGGCCCCACAGGATCAGCGTGGGCGGCTGGTGTTCGCGCAGATAGGCCTGATAGCGCGGGAACCAGTCGAGATTCGCCTTCAGCCCTTCCATCAGCCGCACGGCGAGCTCGCGCCGAACCGGCGTGTCCATCAGGCGCCAGTGCAGTGTCCATAGATCGGGCGACAGGCGCGGCACGTGTTCCAGGCGAATTTCGCCGATGAACTCGTCGCGAAAGCCGTGTTCGCTGGCAGCCGCCTCCAGCGGCGCGCGGTTGGCCGGCGACGGGTCGGCCCAATAGCGCTGGATGGTCTCGTACTTGGGGCCCAACTGGTCCTCGTAGATGTCGCCGTTCTGGACGATCAGCGCGGCGATCCGCTCGGGCGCCCGGATGGCGAGGCGTAGCCCGATCTGCGATCCGTAGTCATGCAGATACAGCGCATACCGCCGCAGCCCGAGGGCGTCGGCGAATCGCTCGAGAAAGGCCGCATAGGCATCGAAGTCGTAGCCGAATGCGCCGAAGTCCGGCGTATCGCTGTAGCCGAATCCCGGAAAATCCGGCGCCACGGCGTGCCAGCGATCGGCCAGCGCGGGCAGCAAACGGCGGTACTGGTAGGACGAGCAGGGGTAGCCGTGCGGCAGCAGCACTGCGGGCGCGTCCCGCCGACCGGCCTCGCGGTAGAAGATGCGCATGCCGTCAAGGTCCAGCGTCCGGTGCGTCACGGCATCCTGCCGCTCGGCGATTTCCGTCGCCGAAGCGGTCGAAACCGCGGGCATATCGTGCGGATCGTTCATCGTCGCTCCTCCGAAAAAAAGATTCGGACGACGATGCAAGTTGCATTCCGACGCCGGACGCCGCGCGCTCCCCTGCCGTTCGCTGCTCCGCCCCCGCACCCTGCCATCGCGATTGTGCAAAGCGCGCAGTTTTTGCGTGGCCCCTGCGGCCCCTGAGCCGCCACGAGTCAAATGCAAAAGCCCCGGCCCGTTCCCGGAAACGTTGGAGCGCCGCGCTCCTAACATGCCCTGCGTTGTACACCACACGGGCAGCTTGCGCGGACCCGGCCACCACCATCGCAATGTCGCGCCCCGGCACCGGAGGTGGTGGCCGGTTTTTTTGGGGCCCTCAAACCCACCCCGCCCGATGCAGCTTGCGCCAGAGCGCCGTGCAGGCCAGCGCGGTGCCGGCGATCACGGCCGGATAGGCGAAGGGCAGCTTCAGCTCCGGCATGTATTCGAAGTTCATGCCGTACAGGCTGAACACCACGGTCGGGATCGCCAGAATGGCGCCCCAGCCTGCCAGCCGCTTGACCACCTCGTTCTGGCCCACCGTCACCAGCGCCAGATTGACCTGCACGGCGGTCGTCAGCATTTCGCGCACGACGTCGAGCGTTCGCAGCAGCCGGCTGGCGTGGTCCTCGACGTCGCGGAAATAGGCCCGCAGGTCCCTGGGCACCAGTTCCTCGTGCAATCGGATCAGCTGCCCGCACATCTCCTCGATCGGATAGACCGCATTGCGCAGGCGCAGCACCTGACGCTTGATGTGGTACAGCCGTTCGATCGCGGTGCGGTCGAACTGGTCGCGGAACAGTCCCTGCTCCAGTTCCTCGAAGGCGTCCTCGAGCCGGTTGACGATCGGCATGTAGTGATCGACCACGAAATCCATCAGCGCGTACAGCACGTAACCAGGCCCATTGGCCAGCGCGTGCGGCTCGTGCTCGCAGCGCTCGCGCACGGGGGCGTACGTGCTGCTGGCCCCATGGCGGACCGACACCACGTAATTGGGGCCGACGAACAGATGGGTCTCGCCGATCTCGACGCTGTCGCCCACCAGCTGCGCGGTATTGAGCACGATGAAGACGCTGTCGCCATAGGCCTCCAGCTTGGGACGCTGATGGGCGTTCAGGGCGTCCTCGACTGCCAGATCGTGCAGGCCGAATTCGAGCTGCGCCTGCCGCAGCAGCGCCAGGTCCGGTTCGTACAGGCCCAGCCAGACGAATGTGCCCGGCGTCTTCAGTATCTCGCTGATGTCCTCCAACGGGACCTCGCCAAGCCGCTTGCCGCCGCGGTAGGCCACGCAATTGACGATCGCACCCATGAACGCTCCTCGGTCAGGATGCGCAATCGTAACAAGCGGCGGTGCGGTGGAGAGCGAAGGTCGATATCGCGGCCAGCCCCGCCGAGGCCCGCACCCTCGCTGCCCACCGTCGCGCCGTGCAGGTCACCTGAACGACAATTGTTACAGTTCGCCGGGAAGAGGCAGTTAGAATGCGATATTTCCACGCTTACCCGGCTATGTCCCAGAAGAAATCGCCACACTTCGAGCTGCGTAGTGGCAACGTCGACGCCCTCCTTCTTGCGCTCCATACCGCGGATACCTCGGCGCTGCGAGACGATCTGCTGTCGCGCTTCGAAGCAACCCCCGATTTCTTCTCGAACGACGTCATCGCGCTGGACCTGCGCTCGCTGGAAGACGGCCAGCGGCCGGAACTGGGCGCCGTGATCGACACGCTGTCCACGCTGAAGGCCCGCGCGATCGGCGTGGTTGCGCGCCAGGAGCAGCACGACTGGGCCCAGGCCTGCGGGCTGCCGATGCTGGATAGCC
>NZ_AMPR02000256.1:0-3937 GCF_000307735.3 Cupriavidus sp. HPC(L)
TCTCCCTGCTGCGCACGATGCTGACCGAGGTCGCCCGCGGCCAGCCTGGTCTACGACACGCTCTACCGGCAGGGCGAATGGGTGCCGGCGGGCAGTCCGGTGGTGCGGCTGCTGCCGCCGGGCAACGTCAAGGTCCGCTTCTTCGTGCCCGAAGCGGCGATCGGCACGCTGCGGCCCGGGCAAGCCGTACGGCTGACCTGCGACGGCTGCGGCGCCGCGATCCCCGCCACCATCCGCTATGTCTCGAGCCAGGCCGAATACACGCCGCCGGTGATCTACAGCAACGAAACGCGGCGCAAGCTGGTCTTCCTGGTCGAGGCGCGCCCGGCGCCTGCCGACGCGGCGCGGCTGCATCCGGGCCAGCCGGTGGAGGTCGAGCCGGCCGCAGCGGGTGGCACCGCACCCGCATCGGCAGCAGCGGCAAGCGGAGCACGCCCATGAACGGCACCGTGCCAGCCGGCACTTCGGCGGCCGAGCGCTGCGCGCCCGAACTGGCGATCGACGTGCACGACCTCGGCAAGCGCTTCGGCGACAAGCAGGTGGTCGACGGCCTGACGCTGCAGGTGCGCCGCGGCGAGATCTTCGGCTTCCTCGGCCCCAACGGCAGCGGCAAGACCACGTCGATCCGGATGATGTGCGGGCTGCTGACGCCCGACGCGGGCCACGGCACCTGCCTGGGCTTCGACATCCTGCGCGACAGCGCGCAGATCAAGCGCCGCGTCGGCTATATGACGCAGAAATTCTCGTACTGGGAAGACCTGTCGATCCGCGAGAACCTCGACTTCGTCGCGCGCGTCTACGGCGTGCCCGATCGCAAGGCGGCGGTCGAACGCGCGCTCGACGGACTGGGGCTGGCCAGCCGCGCGCGCCAGCTCGCCGGCGCGCTGTCGGGCGGCTGGAAGCAGCGGCTGGCGCTGGCGGCCTGCCTGCTGCACGAACCCGAGCTGCTGCTGCTCGACGAGCCGACCGCCGGCGTCGATCCGAAGGCGCGCCGCGACTTCTGGGAGCAGCTGCACCGGCTGGCCGCGCGCGGCATCTCGGTGCTGGTCAGCACGCACTACATGGACGAGGCCGAACGCTGCCACAAGCTCGCCTATATCGCCTACGGCAAGCTGCTGGCCCAGGGCACCGCCGAACAGGTGGTGGCGGCGCAGGGCCTGTCGACCTGGTCGGTCGAGGACGGCGACCTGAACGCGCTGTCGCGCCGGCTCGCCGACGAGCCGGCGGTCGAGCAGACCGTGGTGTTCGGCAACGCGCTGCACGTGACCGGCCGCGACGCAGCCGCGCTGGAAGCCACGTTGCGGCGGCTTGCCGCCGAAGGCTCGCATCGGATCGCGCCGGTGGACACCAGCCTGGAGGACGTGTTCATCCACATGATGAAACGGGCCGACGACAATATGCGCGCCGAGGGCGAGACCCCTGCGCGAGCGGGGGGTGCCCGGCAATGAGGGGCGAGGCGCGCGCACACGGCGAACGCCTCGGCTTCTCGCTGCGGCGCTGGTGGAGCATCGTGCTGAAGGAGTTCCTGCAGCTGCGCCGCGACCGCGTGACCTTCGGCATGATCGTCGGACTGCCGGTGCTGCAGCTGCTGCTGTTTGGCTTCGCGATCAATACCGACCCGCGCCAGCTGCCCACCGGCGTCATCGCCGCCGACCACAGCGAATTCACCCGCTCGCTGGTCGCCAGCATGCAGGCCTCGCGCTATTTCCGCGTGGTCGGCACGCTGCCCGACGAGGCGGCGGGACGCGAGGCCCTGATGCGCGGCGAGCTGCAGTTCGTCGTCACCATTCCGCCTGACTTCACGCGCCGGCTGCTGCGCGGCGAACGGCCCGCGGTGCTGGTCGAGGCCGACGCCACCGACCCTTCGGCGACCGGCGCCGCGCTGGCCGCGCTGTCGCAGATGCCCGTCTCGGTCGCCGACAAGGACCTGAAGGGACCGCTGTCCCGTCTCGCCAGCGGCAAGCCCGCCTTCGACGTGCAGGTGCACCGGCTCTACAACCCCGAGGGGTTGACCCAGTACAACATCGTGCCGGGCCTGATGGGCGTGATCCTGTCGATGACGATGGTGATGATGACCGGCCTGGCGATGACGCGCGAACGCGAGCGCGGCACGATGGAAAACCTGCTCGCCACGCCGGTGCGCCCGCTGGAAGTGATGAGCGGCAAGATCGTGCCCTATGTCTTCATCGGCCTGATCCAGAGCACCATCATCCTGCTGGCGGCGCGCTGGGTCTTCGGCGTGCCCTTCGTCGGCTCGGTGGTCGCGGTCTACCTGGCGGCGCTGCTGTTCATCGCTGCCAACCTGACGGTCGGCATCACGCTGTCGTCGCTGGCGCAAAACCAGCTGCAGGCGATGCAGCTGACCTTCTTCTATTTCCTGCCCGGCATCCTGCTGTCGGGCTTCATGTTCCCGTTCCAGGGCATGCCGCAGTGGGCGCAGGCGATCGGCAACCTGCTGCCGATGACCTACTTCCACCGGATGATCCGCGGCATCCTGCTCAAGGGCAGCGGCTGGGCCGAACTCTGGCCCAATGTCTGGCCGCTGCTGCTGTTCACCGCGGTGGTGATGGCGATCGCGGTGCGCTTCTATCGCCGTACGCTCGATTGAGGGCCGGCCGATGCGCACGCCCTACGTCGATGCCCGCAAGGAGATTGCCATGACCCTGTCCGCGTTCCGATGCAAACGGCTGGCGCCGCTTGCCGCCGCAGCGCTGCTGGCCGGCTGCGCGGTCGGCCCGGACTTCGTCGCACCGCCCGCCCCGGACAGCGCGCGCTATGGCGCCGCGCCGCTGCCGCCGACCACGACCTCGGCGACGACGCCCGCGCGGCACGGCGACGCGCAGCATCTGGTCGACGGCGCCGACGTGCCGGCGCAGTGGTGGTCGCTGTTCGGCAGCCCGGCGCTCGACGGCGCGATCCGCACCGCGCTGGCCAACAGCCCGACGCTGGCGCAGGCGCAGGCCAGTCTTGAACGGGCGCAGCACGACTACGCGGCCGCGGCCGGCATCGCGCAGTGGCCCGCCATCGATGCGCGGCTCGACGCCGCTCGGCAGCAGGTCAATATCGAATCGATGGGCATCACCGCCTTCCCCAGCCCCCCGCCGTTCACGCTGTATGGCGCCTCGGTGCGCGTCTCGTATGTGCTGGACCTGTTCGGCGCGCAGCGGCGCGAACTCGAAGGCCTGCGCGCGGCGGTCGACTTCCAGCGCTACGAACTCGAGGCCGCGCGGCTGTCGCTCGCCGCCAATGTCGCCACCGCGGCCATTCGCGAGGCCAGCCTGCGCGCGCAGATCGACGACACCGAGGCGCTGATCGACGCGCAGCGGCGGCAGCTGGCGATCGTCGAGCAAGGCGTCGCGCTCGGCGGGACCGCCGCGGTCGAGGCCGAGCGCCAGCGCGGCGAACTGGCGCAGACCGAGGCGCTGCTGCCCGGCCTGTCGCGGCAGCTGGCGGCGACGCGGCATCAGCTGGCGATCTATCTGGGATTGCCGCCGGACGCCGCGGGCGAACCGGGCGAACCCGGCTCGAGCGCAACAGCCGGCGCCGTGCCGGTATTTCGCCTTGCCGAACTGCGGCTGCCCGACGCCTTGCCGGTCAGCCTGCCGTCGGCGCTGGCGCGCCGGCGTCCCGATATCCGCGCGGCCGAGGCGCTGCTGCATCGGGCCAGCGCCGATATCGGCGTGGCCACCGCCAACCTGTATCCGAGCCTGACGCTGTCGGCGAGCGCGGGCACGCAGTCGCGCACGGGCGGCGATCTATTCGATCACCTCAATGTGTGGAATGTCGCCGCGGGACTGGTGCAGCCGGTGTTTCGCGGCGGCGCGCTGCGGGCGCGGCAACGCGCCGCACAGGCGGCCTATCGGCAGGCGCTGGCGGCGCACCGGCAGGCGGTGCTGCAGGGGCTGCGCGAGGTCGCCGATGCGCTGCAGGCGGTCCA
>NZ_AMPR02000255.1:0-3964 GCF_000307735.3 Cupriavidus sp. HPC(L)
GGCCGAGCGGCAGCGCGAGGCGCAGGAAGCGGAAACCGCCCGGCGCAACGAACAGAACAATCAGGCCCAGCAGGCGCAACAGGCCAATCAGGCGCAGCAGGCCGACCAGAAACAGCAGCCCGACCGTGCGGCGAACAGTCAGCCCGTGGTCACGCCGGCGCTCTACACCCCGCAAACGAATCCTGGCGGCGTGGTCCAGGTCAAGGGTCCAGGCGGCGACAAGCCGGCCACCGATCCCGCGCAGCAGGCGCGCGACAAGGAGCAGGACGAGGCGAAGGGGCACACGGATCGCTGGCACAAGGACGCCAAGGGCGCCTACGACGACAGCGAGACCAGGCGCAATGCCGGCACGATGACCGATGCCGACTGGCAACCGATCGAGCAGAAATACGGCATGGTGGTGGCCGGCGCGCAGAACGAGCTGCGGGTGGCCGCCAACCATGCCGCGGCGACGGGCGGCGACGACAAGGCGATCACCGCGGCGGTCGACGCCAAGGCGAAGGAGATCCGCGAGCGCTACAACGATCCGGTGCTCGACCAGAACCTCGACCAGATCAAGGACGGCTTCCTGAAGGCCGAGCCGACGCAGCAGGCCCGCGACACGCAAGGGGCGCGCTTCGAACTGGGGCTCGCCGAGGACCGGCTGGACCAGGCCGAAGCCACGTTGCAGCGCGAGGAGAAGGCGCTGTCCGAGATCCCGATGGGCATCCGCCGTGGCGATCCCGAGAGTGGCAAGGCGGTCAGCGACGCGCGCGCGGCCGTCTACGAGGCGCAGCAGACCCGCGACAAGGCCGAGGAAACCTATCTGGGCACGATGCGCGTCGAGATCGATATGCTGGCCGCGCAGCTTTACAAGAAGGATGCCGATACCCAGCTGGGCAACGTCCGCAACCAGCCGCACGACCGCTCGCAGTCAATGACGGATCGCGGCTACGACCTGACCCAGGCGCAGAATCGCGTCGACGACGCGCAGGCGCAGCTTGACGCGCTGAAGGCTGGCGATGGCGTCAAGGTGCCCGACAGCTACCGGCAGCAGGCCATCACGCAATTGGAGCAGCGCTATGGCAATGACCAGGGCATGCGCACGGTTATCAGTACCGCCGACATGCAGGGCCGCATCGCAGGCGAGATGGAGAACCTGACGCCGGAGACCGATTTCGAACGCGAGCTGGCGAAGACCGATCCGACCACGCTGGCGATGGCGCAGGTGCAGGGCCTGACGCTCGATCCGAAGGCGAAGACGGACCCCAACTCGGCGACGCCGCGCGATCTGTCGCAGCAAGAGCGGAATCTGATGGAGTTCAACCCCGCCGCCTATGTCATGTACAAGTCGCTGGGGGCGGACTACCTTGTCCCCGCCGACAACGCGCCGCCGAACGATCCGACACGCAAGGCCTTCGAGGCCGGCATCAAACAGTCCGGGCTGGTGATGTACGCGTTTACCGAGACGCAGCGGCGCGCCCAGGGTGGAGACGGCATCAGCAAGGAAGACAGTGCCGCCGCGGCAGCAGGGATGCAGCGCATGCTTGGGCTGATGCGCGGTTCGGTGCCGCTGCGCGAAGGCTTTCTGCAGGAAAACCTGAAGCAGAAGCTCGATGCCGGCGACTTCGTCGGCGCGCTGAAGCTGCGCCAGGGCGCGGCCAATGCCGCGCAGACCGAGCAGGAGCGCGAGCGCTATCTCGCCGTGGAGGGCAACCGCTTCGGCGGCGAGGCCTTCCGCGCGCAGATCGAGGCGTCGATGCGCAAAGACCTCGAAGGCAAGACGCACGACGACGACTACAAGCCGATCATCGGCCAGGAGACGATGTACGCCGACCGGGTCGGCCAGTACATGCAGCAGGTCGCGCCTTACCTGGCCGAGGAGGATGCCAACACGCTGCTCGAGACGGTCAAGAGCGAATACAGCAACGACTGGACCGGCCGCAATGTCGCGCCGACCGGCGGCAGCTACAACGACTGGGACGACTTCTACCATGGCCTGGCCGCCGTGGTCGACGCTGCCGACGGAGGCTACTACGCGCGCAATCCCAACGCGGAACCCGGCAGCGGCCCCGCCGCGGCCTCCACCGCCAGCTGGCTCGCCAACGAGGACAACGAGGTCTTCACGATGGTGATGCAGAACCAGGTCGGCGGTACGCAGGGGCGTATCTATGGCGGCGCACAGGATGCCGCGGCGCAGGGACACCGATCGTTGTCGCTGGCCTTCGCCAAGGAGCTGAAGGACCACGACCGCGCGCCTTCCATGGCGGACTACGACCTGACCCGCGCGATGGACCGGGGTTACGAGAAGTACAGCGGCAGCGACAAGGCGAGGGAAGACCAGGAGCGCTTCGAGCTGGACAAGGATGAGATCCTGCAGGGCACCTTCGATTCGCTGGCGCTGCGCAAGGACGAGTTGACCGTCAAGGCAGGCGACGACAAGGCGCTCGACAATGCGATCGCGCTGGCCGCGCCCAACGCCGATCCGAAGCTGATCAAGGAGCAGCTGGCCGAGGACGCACCGGAAGGCGCCACCATCAAGGTCATTCCGATGTATGTGACCGGGCCCGGCATGTCGCCTTACCAGAGCGCGGTGTTCGAGTTCGTCAAGGATGGCAGGACGCTGTGGGTCGACGACCAGGGCGCGGTCTACGGCAAGGGCGATCAGTCCGCCGAACGCGACTTCCAGGAAAACAACGAGCTGCACGACAAGGGCACCGTCTACCTGGCGAGGGACCTGAGCCTGGGCGCGGACGGCCATGCCGAGTTCGACGACATCGACGCGCACATCGTCACCGGGCGCGAACAGGCACGCGCCTGGCTCGATATCGGAGTGACGGCGTTGGGCGCCATCGGCGGCGTCGGCGTGATGCTCGCCACCGGGGGCGCGGCGACGCCGCTGGTAGCGGCGGCCTGGAGCGGCATGCTCGGTTCGATGGGATACGGCCTGGCGGTGACGGCGATCGATGCGCAAAACATGGCGGACCACGGCCGCTCGCTCAATCCGTTGGACAACTCGCGCGCGTTCTCGCTGTGGGCCAACGCGTTCGGCTCGGTGGCCGGGATCGGCGGCCTCGGCCTCGGCAAGGGCGCCTCGCTCGCCATACGGGCGTCCGGCGCGCTGGCCAACCGATCCACAGCGCTGACCGCTCGCGCGGCGGCGCTGTCGGACAGGGCGGCCAATCTCGCCGCGAACTCGAACCCGCTCGCAGCCAACGTCGCCGCGCTTGCCGCGAAGACACAACGGGCCGCCACGATGGCGCAGTCGGCTTCGCGCACCCTTGCCGGCACCGCCAGCCGCATGGCGGTCGGCGGCAACGTGCTCAACCTCGGCGCGTTCGGCACAGGGGGCATCCTGACGACGCAGCAGGCGGCCACCTTTGTCCAGCACGGCGACCAGATGTCGCTGACTGAAAAGCTGCAGAACGGCGCGATGCTGCTGATGGGGATGACGCAGATGATGCCGGCGGGCATCCAGATGCGCAGCGCGCGAGCGGTGCACGACGCCACCGTGCGTGTGCTTGGGCGAACCCCGCGCGCGGAGGCCGCCGCGCAGGCATTGGCGCTGCAGACGGCAGTGCAGGCCGGCGAGGGCATCGCCAATGGCCGCGATGGCGCCGAGGTCAGGGTACGGGTGCGGCCAGCCGACGAGGGAACCGCGGGCGGACGCCAGCCGGCGGATACGGCCGGGGCACCGCGCGCCGGCGGTGAGGAGGCGGGCCATTCCTCGGCGACGGCGGGTCGGCCTACCGTGGCGCGCGGGCAGGAGGGGGACGCGCACGGTACGCCGGCCCGGCCGGCGACGGTGCCGTCGGCGGACCACCCCAGCCAATCCGCCGTCACCACCCGTGCCGGCGATGGTGGCGGGCGCTCCTTCACCCCGCAGAAATTGGGGGTCTGGCAATCGGTCAAGCTGGCCAGCCGTCTGACCTTCGACGCAGCGGTGGCGCAGGGCGTCCGGCTGCAGGACGGCGTGGTCAATCGG
>NZ_AMPR02000254.1:0-3966 GCF_000307735.3 Cupriavidus sp. HPC(L)
CGGAGCGCCCGCTGGCGCTGGCGTGCCTTGCGCACGGCGCCTGGCATATCGAACACGCATGCAACGAGGAAACCAGCATGGAACAAGGGACCGAGGCCACGCTGCGCGGCAGCCAGCTCGATGACGCCAACATCGTATTGACCGCGGTGGCGGAAGTGGGGCGCCTGTCGTTGTCGCTCGACACGCTGCGCGAACTGCAGGCCGGGCAGACGCTGGAGCTCGCCCATGCCAGCCACGGCCGGGTCACGCTGACGGTCTCGGGGCACGCGGTCGCCAGCGGCACGCTGCTGCGCGTCGGCGACAAGCTGGTGATGCGGATCGAGTGAAGGCCGGTGATTTCAGGCATGGGCCCGATGCCGGCGCTTGCCGGGCATGCCGAGAATGATCGCTCACCCACGGACCAGATCATGTCGCTTGCCGATCATCCTCTGCAGCTGATCCTGCTGCTGTTCGCGCTGTCGTTGCTGCCGCTGTTCATCGTGATGGGAACGGCCTTCCTGAAGATCTCGATCGTGCTGTCCACGTTGCGCAACGCGCTCGGCATCCAGCAGATTCCGCCGAACATGGCGATCTACGGGCTGTCGCTGGTGCTGACGCTGTTCATCATGGCGCCGGTGGGCATCGCGATCGGCGACAACCTGAAGGCCAATCCGATCAAGATGGAAGCGCCGGACCTGTTCGGCCAGGTCGAAACCCGTGTGCTCGAACCCTACCGCGAGTTCATCAAGGGCAAGGCGAGCCCGCAGCAGGTCCGCTTCTTCATGGACATCGGCGAAAAGATGTGGCCCGAGCCCTATCGCAACCGGATCCCGGACGACTCGCTGGTGGTGCTGATCCCGGCGTTCACCGTCAGCGAACTGGTCGAGGCCTTCAAGATCGGCCTGCTGCTGTACCTGCCGTTCGTCGCCATCGACCTGATCGTCTCCAACGTGCTGCTGGCGATGGGGATGATGATGGTGTCCCCCGTGACGATCTCGCTGCCGATCAAGCTGCTGGTGTTCGTGCTGATCGGCGGTTGGGAAAAGTTGCTCGGCCAGCTGATCCAGTCCTATCTATGAGCAACGAAATCATTGCGCAGCTGGCGTCGAACCTGCTGTGGCTGGTGCTGATGCTGTCGCTGCCGGTCGTGGTCGTCGCCTCGGTGGTCGGCGTGCTGGTCAGCCTCGTGCAGGCGCTGACCCAGGTCCAGGACCAGACCATCCAGTTCCTGCTGAAGCTGATCGCGGTCTGCGTCACGCTGGTGATGACCTATCACTGGATGGGCGCCACGCTGATCGGCTATACGAACATGGCGTTCGAGCAGATTTCCGTGATGGGGAAATAGGTGGACGGCTGGCAGCATATCGTTCCGACGCTCGCCCTGACGATGCTGCGTCCACTCGGCATGCTCGTGCTGATGCCGATGTTTTCGGCACGCGCGCTCGGCGGCGGCCTGATCCGCAATGCGCTGGTGCTGGTGATGGCGCTGCCCGCGCTGCCGATGCAGCTCGGGCATGCCGCCGAACTCGCGGGCCGCCTCGGCGAGCTGTCGGTGCCGTCCCTCGCCGTGCTGGTGATGCAGGAGTTCGTGATCGGACTGGTGATGGGCTTCTGCGCGACCATTCCGTTCTGGGCGATCGACATGGCCAGTACTGTGATCGACACCGTGCGGGGGACCTCGATGGCGTCGGTGCTGAACCCGATGCTGGAAGAACAGTCGTCGGTGTTCGGCGTGCTGTTTACGCAGGTCCTTGCCGTACTGTTCCTGGTCGGCGGAGGCTTCAACGCGATGCTGACCGCGCTCTATGCGTCGTATCAGAGCATGCCGATGCTCGGCGGCTGGCATCTGTCGGCGAGCTTCCCCGGGTTTATCGCGCACCAGTGGCAGATGATGATGGAGCTGTGCATCGGCTTCGCGCTGCCCGCGCTGGTGGTGATGGTGCTGATCGACGCCGCGCTGGGCCTGGTCAACCGCTCGGCGCAGCAATTGAACGTGTTCTTTGTCGCGATGCCGATCAAGAGCGCGCTGGCGCTGTTCGTGCTGGCGATCGGCATGAGCTACGCGCTCGGCGCCTTCCAGCAGCGCTTCGACGCGTTCGGCGGCGTGGTCGCCAATCTGCTCGGGACCATGCGATGACCGAGAAGACCGAACAGCCGACGCCGAAGAAGATCCGCGACGCGCGCCAGGAAGGCCAGATCGCCAAGAGCGTGGAGATTGCCACCGGCATCCAGCTGGCGGTGCTGCTCGGCTATTTCTGGGTGCGTGGCGAGGACATCGTCGACGCCTTCCAGAACATCATCGAGGTGGCGATTGCCAGCATCGGCGAGCCGCTGCGGGTCGCCATGGGGCGCGTGGCGACGGTTACCGGCATGCTGATGCTGCATCTGCTGGCGCCGGTCGGCATCGTGCTGGTTCTGGCCACCGTCGGCGTGGTCATGGCGCAGATCGGTCCGCTGTTCGCGCCGAAGTTCATCAAGCCGAAGGGCGAGCGCGTCAGTCCGCTGAAGAACGCGAAGCAGCTGTTCTCGCTGCGCTCGCTGTTCGAGTTCGGCAAGTCGCTGCTCAAGGTGTCGATCCTCAGCATTGCCTTCTATCTGCTGATCAAGCGCTACCTCTACTCCTTCCAGTTCCTGCCGCTGTGCGGTACCGAATGCGGGCTGCGGGTCACCGGCGTGCTGATCGGCTGGCTGTGGGGAATCCTGGTGCTGTTCTACGTGGTGTTCGCCATCGCCGACCTGGCGTTCCAGAAGCGCAGCCTGACCAGGCAGCTGATGATGAGCCGCGACGAGATCCAGAAGGAATTCAAGAACACCGAGGGCGACCCGCACATCAAGCACAAGCGCAAGGAGATCCATCGCGATATCCAGAGCGGCAGCATGGCGGCGAATGTCAAGCGGTCGACCGCGGTGGTGCGCAACCCCACCCATGTCGCGGTCTGCCTGTATTTCGTGCCCGGCGAGACGCCGCTGCCGCAGGTCATCGAGAAGGGCGCCGATGCGCGCGCGAGACGAATGATCGCCATCGCCGAGGAGGCCGGCGTGCCGATGGTCGAGCAGGTCCATGTCGCGCGCCGGCTGTATGCGCGGACCGACGTCGGCGACTACATCCCCGCCGAGCTGTTCGAGCCGGTGGCCGAGATCCTGAGCCTGGTCAGCGAGATGAGGCAGGCGGAGCAGGCGCTGGACGGCGATCTGGACGGCGATCCGGACGAGGAACCGGACGAGGAACCGGACGCCGATTCGGAACGCGACACCGAAGCCGGCACCGATTCCGATACCGATACCGATACCGATACCGATACCGATACCGATACCGATACCGACGCCGCCAGCCCGAAGCCGGGCCCGGACGGTCGCGGCGACCCTCGCGGCGATGGCGGCCGCGACCCACGTTCCGATCCTCGTCGCCCGGCCGATCGCTAGGCCGGCACCAGGGACGGTTCCCCAATTGGAGAGCGTTTTCGTGATGAGGACGATAACGGCGGTCCCGGTGATCGCCTTGCTCGGCGGCCTGACGGCTGGTGTTGCTCACGCCGGCGATCCCGCGCCGGCGGCGGCGTGGACCGCGATCGAGCCGCGAGCGGAGCTTGGCGACGACAAGGGCGGTGGCCGGCCCGCCGGTGCTTTCGGCAATGTCTGGGGCGTGCAGAGCGCCGCGGAGCGGGAGGCGAGGGCCATCGCCGATAGCGAGCGCGGTGCATCGCCTGCCGCGACGTCGCCAATGCCAACGGCGCCTGCCGCGCCAGCGCCCGCGATCCGGCAACCTCGCGGCGGAGGTGGCGTCGATGTCGGCCGGCTGGCGCTCAGCACGCTGGCGCGGCACGCTGCGCGCGCCATGGGGCAGGACAACGCGCGCGTGCTGGGTCTCGATGCCATCGCGCCGACCGTCGAATCGCCGATGGCCCGCGCCGATGCGCAACCGCCGGCGCCCGCGGCGCCGCACGCGCGCACCGTCGCCTTCCAGCCAGGTTGGGCTGGAGAGGGCAG
>NZ_AMPR02000253.1:0-4012 GCF_000307735.3 Cupriavidus sp. HPC(L)
GCTGGCGCTGGCCGTCGCACTGCTGCTGACGCTCGCACGGCGCGGCGGCTGGCTGGCGGCGTGGCCGCGCGGCCGCGTCTTCGCCACGCTCGGCGCGATCTCGTACTCGGTGTTCCTGGTGCACTTTCCGATCTGTCTGCTGGTCAACAGCCTGATGTCGCAGCTGGCGCCCGGCATGCCGTGGCTCAATGCGGCGGGCATGGTGCTGGCGTGGTTGGCGAGCAACGCCACCGGTGCGCTTTTTTACCGATATGTCGAATCGCGCGATCCGTTCGCATCGCTTGGCAAGTTGTTGTTGCGCAACCGCGAGGGGCTTGCGCGCTAGGGGGCGTTGCCCATCCGCAACATGGCACGCGCTGCACGATACGTGGGCGCCTCATGAACCGTTGTTGTGCCGCGTTCGGTGAGGCGGCGTACTCAAAAGGGGAAAACGCCCATACGCGCTTGGCATGGCAATTGCCTACCATCAAGGTAAACCTGACCGTTTGGTCAGGATTCACGCCTCGAGGCTGCCATGTCCGATCACATCGTCCTGACCTCGCACGCACGCCGCGACAAGCCGGCCGAGCCGATCCACTGGGGGGCGCCGACCGCGGCCGAACGCGGCCCCGTGATCGCGACGCTGACCAATCCGGCGCACCGCAACGTGATCGGGACGCATGCCGGCGCCTACGCCGTCTATCGCGCGCTGGCGGTGGCTTCGGGCAAGCTGCAGCGCGACCATCGCCCCGACCTGACCGACACGGCGCCGGCCGAGCCGATCGGCCCGCATCCGCAGTGGGCCGATCCCGACACGATCGTGTCGCTGGACCCGTGGGGCCATCTGGTGTCGACCGTCTTCGCCGACCGCATCGCGGCCGGCGTCGATATCCGGCCGACCATCGCGGTTACGCGCGCCCATATCAACATGCCGGAACTGATGGCGGCGATCGCGGCCGGCCGGCTGATTCCCGATGGCAGGATCCTGTTTGCCAACGGCGATGTGCGCGTCACCAAGGCCGCGGTCGATCCGGTCTGGTATCTGCCCGGCATGGCACGCCGCTTCGGCATCAAGGAAAGCGCGCTGCGTCGCAGCCTGTTCGAGCAGACCAGCGGCATGTTCCCCGAACTGGTGACGCGGCCCGATCTGAAGGTCTTCCTGCCGCCGATCGGTGGCATGACGCTGTATTTCTTCGGCGACGTCAGCCTGCTGGGCAAGCCGCAGACGCCGGTCGCCTGCCGCGTGCACGACGAATGCAACGGCTCGGACGTATTCGGGTCTGACATCTGTACGTGCCGTCCTTATCTGGCGCACGGTATCGAGGTGTGCATCGAGATGGCGCAGCAGGGCGGCGTCGGACTGGTGGTCTACAACCGCAAGGAAGGCCGCGCGCTGGGCGAGGTCACCAAATTCCTGGTCTACAACGCGCGCAAGCGGCAGGTCGGCGGCGACCGCGCCGAAACCTATTTCGCGCGGACCGAATGCGTGGCCGGCGTGCAGGACATGCGCTTCCAGGAGCTGATGCCCGATGTCTTCCATTGGCTGGGCATCCGTCGCATTGACCGCTGGGCCTCGATGAGCAATATGAAACACGGCGCGCTGGTCGCGCAGGGAATCGAAGTGGTCGAGCAGGTGCCGATTCCCGACGCGCTGATTCCGGCCGACGCGAGGGTGGAGATCGACGCCAAGGTGGCGGCGGGCTACTTCACCCGTTACACGCCTCCGGACGCCACCGAACTGACGGTGGCCAAGGGCAGGGGACTGGACGAATGACAGAACGAGACGATGCAGCATCGATGGGCGCGGCCGGGCAGTCCGGCGTGCAAGCCCGCGCTTCGCGCGAGGGCTGGCAAAGCTGGGTCGAACCCGGTCACCCGGCTTCGGCGTTGCTGACGGCGCAGGCGGTGCGGGCGCGCTGCGCCGCGGTGACCGCCGCGGTCGCGGCCGGCGATTCGCAGTGGTTCAGCTGGCATCCGCAGCGGGTCGCCGCGATCGCCGACTATGTGGCGACCACCATCCGCTCGCGCTACCGCGATCTGCAGGTGCCTTACCACAGCCGCTGGCGCCATTTCGAAAGCGGCGGACCGGGCGAGCTGCGCGACCGCTGGGGCATCCTGTGCGAACGCGCCGCGCTGACCGGCGACGATCATCGCGAGGAGCGCGCGCGCATCGGCATCGACCTGGTGATTCCCAGCGTGCTGCTCGACGCGGGCGCCGGGCCGGACTGGCGCTACCGCGATCCGGCCAGCGACTTGAGCCTGAGCCGCTCCGAGGGGCTGGGCGTGGCCAGCTTCGACCTGTTCGCGCGTGGCGGCTTTTCCGCGACGCCGGACGAGCCGCTGCGCTCGGATGCCGAGCGGCTGGCGCAGATCGATCCGTCGACGCTGGCCACCGCCTTCCAGGTCGCGCAGCACAATCCGCTGGTCGGGCTCGAGGGCCGCGCCGGCCTGGTGCGCCGGCTCGGCAAGGTCGCGCAGGCGACGCCGGCCGTGTTCGGCGAGCCCGCCAGGCTCGGCAATCTGTTCGACTATCTGAAGGCACATGCCAGCGAGGGACGCATCGACGCGGCCTTCGTGCTGCGCACGCTGCTGGTCGCGCTCGGGCCGGTCTGGCCCGGACGGCTGCAGCTGGAGGGCGTCTCGCTCGGCGACTGCTGGCGCCATCCGGCCAGCCCCGACGGGCTGGTGCCGTTCCACAAGCTGACGCAGTGGCTGACCTACTCGCTGCTCGAGCCGCTCGAGGACGGCGGCCTGACGGTGACCGGGCTGGATGCGCTGACCGGCCTGCCCGAATACCGCAACGGCGGCCTGCTGTACGACTTCGAGCTGATGGTGCCGCGCGATGCGAGCTTTGCCGAGGCGGTGCACCGGGTCGACGAGCCGGCCATCGTCGAATGGCGCGCGCTGACGGTGACCGGTCTGGACCTGGTCGCCGAGGCAACGCGGCAGGCGCTGGGCCTGTCGGCCGACGCCTTCCCGTTGGCGCGCGTGCTGGAGGGCGGTACCTGGGCGGCGGGACGGCGCATCGCCGCCAAGCGCCGGCCGGGCGGCCCGCCGCCGTTCGCGATCGACAGCGACGGCACGGTGTTCTGAGTTCCCAGTCCGTGCAAGGCGCGGCCGCCCGCATGCCGTCAGCATGCCGCCAGCATGCCCCCCACGAGCCGCGCGCCTGCACGCCGTCGTTTCGCCCTGGCCAGATCCGGCCACCGCCGCATCGAGGAGTGCCATCATGACCGCCCTGTCTGCCGATCTGTCCGTCGATCCGTCCGTGGCGCTGTCCACGGGGCTTCCCACCGGCATGCCGCCCATCGCGCCGGCCGCCGCGCCTGTGATGGTGGTCGACCATCCGCTGGTGCAGCACAAGGTCACGCTGGTGCGCAGCGAGGACACCACCACCGACAACTTCCGCCGCCTGGTGCGGGAGATCGCGCAGCTGCTGACCTACGAGGCCACGCGGGATCTCGCGATGGAGACCGTGGCGATCAAGACGCCGATCGCGCCGATGCAGTCGCCGATGCTGTCGGGCAAGAAGCTGTGCCTGGTGTCGATCCTGCGCGCGGGCAATGGTTTCATCGACGGCATGCTCGACCTGCTGCCGGCCGCGCGGGTCGGCCACATCGGCCTGTACCGCGATCCGGAAACGCTCGAGCCGATCGAGTACTACTTCAAGATGCCTGACGATATCCAGGAGCGGCAGGTCATCGTGGTCGACCCGATGCTGGCGACCGGCAATTCCGCGATCGCCGCGTTGAACCGGCTCAAGGAGGCCGGCGTCACCGCGCTCAAGTACGTCTGCCTGATCGCCTCGCGCCCGGGCTTGCGGGCCTTGCAGGCCGCGCATCCCGACGTGGCCATCGTCACCGCCGCGATCGACGAAGAGTTGAACGAGCACGGCTATATCGTGCCCGGACTCGGCGATGCGGGCGACCGGCTGTACGGCACGCGCTGACGCCGGGGCGCCCGTCCCGGCCCGGCCCGTGAAAGCGCTGCCGTTGCCCCCGCCACGCCGGACCGCGCCATGGACGCGCTAGCT
>NZ_AMPR02000252.1:0-4052 GCF_000307735.3 Cupriavidus sp. HPC(L)
CGTGCTTCCGCGCGGAAACGTCGGCGCGCACAGCGCCCGCGCCGCCGTCGTTGCGGCGGCCGGCCCGCCTTGCGCCGCGGACAGCGTCTGATAGAACGAAGAGCAAGGCGACCGCGTGTCGCCGTTCGACGCCAACGAGAGCGACCCGATGACCGTCCACTCCGTTTCCATTGCCGCCACACCGCCGCGCGCACGCCCGCATTGGCTGACGCTGGAGCGCATGCGCCTGTATGCAGGTGCGATGCTGGTCGCGCAGCTGTCGATCGTCTGTGCGTGGGCGTGGATCACGCAGGGCTTCACGCTCGATACGATCGTTCGGCCCGGTGCCGACTTCTCGGTGTTCTGGAGCGCGTCGCACCTGCTGCGCGGCGCCGGGGCGCTCGCGGTCTACGACTACGCGCAGCTGCAGCCGGTGATCGCTGCGCATGGCTCGGTGCCGCCCGACTCCGGCTTCTATCTGCCCTGGCTCTATCCGCCGACCTTCCTGTGGGTGGTGCTGCCGCTGGCGTGGTTGCCGTTCGCATGGAGCTATGTCGCCTTCATCGGCCTGTCGGCGGCCGGCTATCTCGCGGCGCTGTTGCGCGTGACCGCGCTGGCTGCCCCGCCAAGGGCCGCGCGCGGCGCGGTGCTGCTGTCGCTGCTGGCCTTTCCCGGCCTGTTCCTCGCCGCGACCATCGGCCAGAACGCGTTGCTGACCGCGGCGCTCGCCGCATGGGCGCTGGTGCTGCTGCCGCGCCGGCCGGCGCTGGCCGGTGTGCTGATCGGCCTGCTGGCAATCAAGCCGCAGCTGGCGCTGATGTTTCCGGTGGCATTGATCGCCGGGCGCGAATGGCGGGCGCTGGCCGCCGCGGCGTTGACCGCGGCGCTGCTGGCGGCGGCCAGCATCGCCGCGTTCGGCTGGCATACGGTGCCGGCCTTCCTGACCGCGACCGCGGATGTCGGCGACATGCTGATTCATGAAGGCATTCGCGCCTGGTACGTCAGCCCGACGCTGCTGGCCTCGGTGCGGCTTGCCGGCGGCGCGCCGGCGCTGGCCTACGCGCTGCAGGCGGTGCTGACGCTGGCGACGATCGGGGCGCTGGCGTGTGTCTGGCATCGCCATCGCGATACCGGCCTGCGTGCCGCCGCGCTGGCCCTGGCGGCGATGCTGGCCACGCCGTATCTCTGGTACTACGAGCTGGCGTGGCTGGGCATCGCGGTGGCGGGGCTCGCGGTGGAAGGCGTGCGGCGCGGCTGGATGCCGGGGGAGCGTCTGCTGCTGGTCGCGCTGTGGTGCATGCCGCTGCTGATGTTCGCCAATGCGTTGGCGCAGCAGTGGCAGGGCGGGGTGCAGCTGCTGGCGTTGGGCATGGCCGCGGTATTGCGCCGTGCATGGCGCAGCGGCACCGATGTCGCCACCGATGATGCCGCCGATGTCGCCACCGACGGGGGAAATGGACATGTCACGACATGACAGGATCGGTGGAGCGGCCGCGCGCCGCCGCGACCCTGCTGGAGCGGGGAGGAGAACCGCCGGGGGCGCCGGGGAGGGCGCCCCCAAAGGCGGCCAGCATGGCGCCGCGGAGGACGGTCGGTGCTGTGCTTCATCTGCCGGCCCGGATGGCGATGTCGCGGGCGATGCATCGCCCAGCGCTTCCTTCACTTCCCCGTTGATGGCGTCCCGCGATCGCCGGACGCCCTGGCAGCGCGATACCCGCCTGCTGTCGCTGGTCGCGCCCTGCTACAACGAGAGCGACGCGATCGTGCCGTTCTTCTCGCGCGTGATCCCGGTGCTCGAAGCGATCCCCGGCATCCGCTTCGAGATCGTCTGCGTCAACGACGGCAGCGGCGACGACACGCTGCCGCGGCTGCTGGCGCAGGCCCGCGCCGATCCGCGCATCCGCGTGATCGACCTGACCCGCAACTTCGGCAAGGAGGCTGCCCTGACGGCGGGCATCGACGAGGCGTTCGGCGATGCGGTGGTGCCGATCGATGTCGATCTGCAGGACCCGCCCGAACTGATCGGCGAGATGGTGGCGCGCTGGTGCGACGGCGCCGAGGTGGTGCTGGCCCAGCGCGTCGACCGTGCCTGCGATTCGTGGCTCAAGCGCGTGACCGCCGGCGCCTACTACCGGCTGCACAACCGCATGTCGGAACTGCGGCTGCCGGAGAACGTCGGCGACTTCCGCCTGATGGACCGCGCGGTCGTCAACGCGCTGAAGAGCCTGCCCGAGCGGCGCCGCTTCATGAAGGGACTGTTCGCCTGGGTCGGGTTCCATACGGTGACCGTTCCGTACACGCGCGAGCCGCGCAGCGCGGGGCAGTCCAAGTTCTCCGGCTGGCGGCTGTGGAACTTCGCGCTCGAGGGCATCACCAGCTTCAGCACGGTGCCGCTGCGCAGCTGGACCTATATCGGCCTGGCGGTCGCCTTCGCCGCCTTCTGCTATGGCAGCTTCATCATCGGCCGCACGCTGTGGCTCGGCGTCGACGTGCCGGGCTACGCCTCGCTGCTGTGCGCGCTGCTGTTCTTTGGCGGACTGCAGTTGATCGGCGTCGGCGTGGTCGGCGAATACGTCGGCCGGATCTATCACGAGACCAAGGGCCGTCCGATCTATCTGGTGCGCCGGCGCTACCAGGAGCGTCCCGCCACGCAGGGGATCGGCGGCCGCCGCGTGATCGAGCTGGCGGCGGTGCAGCGCGGCGCGCGGACGCGCTGACGCGCTGACGCTTGGCCCCATCGATCAGCACCAATTGCGCCGCGGCAGGCGACGGCCGCGGCGTTTTCCTGTCGGCGGCGGCCGTCCGCTAGACCGCGCGCGCCACCGCCAGCAGCGATACCCCGAACGGCAAGGTGCCATGCCGCAGCCAGAGCCGCTCGCTGCGAAACAGCGCGTACAGCAGTGCGTTCAGCAACGCGGGCGGCATCGCGGTGCCGGTCGAGCCGCCGGCCTCGCCGGGCACGCCATGCTCGGGGTGCCGCGCATGCAGCGCGTCGCGCAAACGGTCGTGCCAGCGCGCCGCCACCGCGAGCGGAAACAGCACGGTGTTGAAGTAGCTCAGCGTTTCCACGCGCAGCCCGGCGTTACCGAGGCGCGTGCTCAGCGCGGTACGGCGATAGCGGCGCTGATGGTGCAAAAAGACATCATGGCGGCTCCAGAGCCACGGATGTGCCGGCACGGTCATCAGCGCTGCGCCGCCGGGCCGCAGCAGTCCACGCACCGCCAGCAGCGCGCCGGCATCGTCGGCGATGTGCTCGAGGCAGTCGAGCAGACAGACCAGATCGAAGCTGCCCGGGCGGAACGGCATCGTGTCGGGACAACGGCCGTCGGCAATCGGATAGCGGCCGGCCGTCTTGGCCACGGCCAGCCGTCGCGCCATCGCGTCCATTTCGAGTCCGCTGACCGTGCCGAAGCGCGCCAGCATGTCGAGATTGCCGCCGGTGCCGGCGCCGATCTCGAGGATCGCCGCGCCGGGCGGGAGCGCCAGCTGCGCGAGCACCGCGGCGACGATGTCGCGGCGCGCGCGGAACCACCAGTGGTCGGCTTCGGTCTGCGCCATTTCGAGATAGGCTTGCGGCGACATGATGCTCTCCTAGGGTAGAGGCCGCTCGGCTCGCGGCGGGCAATCGCGCGTGGCGTACAGCGACCAGTGCCCGGCGGAGCGCACCGATTCGACACGGCAGTCCGCCGTGGCGAAAAAGCCCGTGGGCAGAGGCGTCGCGCGCCGCACGAACAGATAGCGATAGCGTCCGCCGCCGTGGCGGTGCCAGTCGAAGCTGGCCGGGAAGGCGTTGTCCAGCATCTCGGCGGGGCCAAGGGGCGGCGCATGGCCGCCGCGATAGCGGACGATCTGCGGCAGGAACCAGGCGAAGTTGAAATCGACCAGCCCCTGCCGCCGGGCCTGGTACCACAGCGGGAAGTGCTGATAGGCGCCGGGATGCGCGGCGGCCTTGCTGCCGGCCTCGAATATCAGCATCAGGGCGCGCTGGCCGGGCGCGGCCGCGGCGAGCACCGCGTCGAAATCGCGCGTCTCGTCGGGGAAGGCCAGCGCGCGCCGCGCCTGCCAGCCCAGGT